>NZ_JBHVYI010000024.1:40384-100884 GCF_042880975.1 Streptomyces sp. NPDC058289 | reverse complement strand
GTCCGCCCTGTTGTGGCCCCCGGCGCCCCCCCCCCCCGCCCCCTCCGCCCCCCTTGCCGCCCGCCGCCGCGGGCCCGGCCCCCCCCCTGGGGGGGGCGCCGGCCCGTCGGCCGTTCCTACGCGGGGACGGAGGCGGGCACTGTAGTGCGCCGCGCCGGGGCCCAGCAGCGGATCACATCGCGTACGGACACGATGCCCACCGGGCCGCCGTGCTCCAGGACGATCAGATGACGGAAGCCGCCGTGGGCCATCGCCTCGGCGGCTTCCTGCACGGTGGCCTCCGGGGTGCAGAAGACCACGTTGTTGGTGGTGTGCGCGCCCACGGACTCCCGGTCGGGATCGTGGCCCGCGCCGATCGAGTTGAGGATGTCGCGCTCGGTCAGGATGCCGATGCCGCTGTGTTCGGGGTCGAGGACGACGGCGGCGCCGACGCGCCGGCCGGACATCAGGCAGGCTGCCTGTCGCAGGGTGTGAGTGGGTCCGAGGGTGAGGATCACGGTGCTCATGGCGTCGCGGACGAGCATGAAGAGAGCCACCTCCTGGTGAGTCCCTCCGCTTGGGTGGGGTGCGCGAGAAAGGGCCGCACTTAGAGAAGTCCTTCACAAGCGCACAAGCGGAGGAGTCTCAGATTCCCACGCACACGCAGTGCCAGCAAGGAGGCGCGTAAGGGTCGCATTCGGCACGTACGGGCGCAGGCCACCGCCGCGGCGGCGCGCGCCCGTCCCGTGGGCGTCAGCCGCGCGGGCGCAGCAGGTCCAGCATCTCCGCGTGCAGCAGCCCGTTCGAGGCCGCCGCGTTGCCGCCGTGTACGCCCTCCACCCCGTCCAGAGCGGTGAAACGGCCGCCGGCCTCTTCCACCACGACCGCCAGGGCCGCCATGTCCCACAGGTTCAGCTCCGGCTCGGCGCACAGGTCGAGCGAGCCCTCGGCGACCATCATGTACGGCCAGAAATCGCCGTAGCCCCGCGTACGCCAGCACGCGCGGGTCAGATCCAGGAAGCCGGGCAGCCGCCCCTGCTCCTCCCAGCCGCTCAGCGAGGAGTAGGCGAAGGAGGCGTCGCCCAGGGTGGCGACCTTGGAGACGCCGAGCGCGGTGGTCTCGCCGAGCGCGCCCCCCGTGTAGGCGCCCCGACCGCGCGCCGCCCACCAGCGGCGGCCCAGTGCCGGCGCGGACACCACGCCGACGACGGGACGGAAGGCGCCGTCGGCCTGCTCCTCCATGAGCGAGATCAGCGTCGCCCACACCGGAACGCCGCGCACGTAGTTCTTCGTACCGTCGATCGGGTCCACGACCCAGCGGCGCGGGCCGTCGCCCTTGAGTCCGTACTCCTCGCCCAGGATGGCGTCGTCGGGCCGCGCGGCGGAGATCCCGGCCCGGATGATCTCCTCGGTGGCGGTGTCGGCCTCGCTCACCGGGGTCATGTCGGGCTTGGTCTCGACCTTGAGGTCGAGGGCGCGGAACCGCTCCATCGTGGCGGCGTCCGCCGCGTCGGCGAGTTCGAGGGCAAGGCGCAGGTCATCGTCATACTCGGGCATGCCAGAACCCTACCGAGACGGCCGGGCCGAGGGGGCGGGCGTCCACGGTGCGGCACGGGCACCCTTGACAGGATCTGTCGGTCCGTCAACTCTGGCGGAGACGTCGACCGGAGGCGTCGAAGGGGAGGCGACGGTGCCCACGGCCCGGGAGTCCTTGCTCGAAGCGGCGGGAGCGGCGCTCGCGGCGCGCCCGTGGCCGGCCGTGCGGATGATCGACGTGGCGGCCGCCGCCGGGGTCTCGCGGCAGACCCTCTACAACGAGTTCGCGGGCAAGACGGGCCTGGGCCACGCACTGGTCCGGCGCGACGCGGCCTGGTACCTCGACGGGGTGGACCGGGCCCTGTCCTCCTCGGGTGCTCCGGCCGAGCGGCTGGCGGCGGTCGTGGAGTGGACCGTCCGCGCGGGCCGTGAGCGCCCCCTCGTACGGGCCCTGCTGACGGGGTGCTGGAACGGCAACTTACCCGTCCCGGCCGGCCGCGGGGTCCGGCCGGGGCTGCCCGCGCTGGGGCCCGCCGAGCTGATCCGCGAGGTCCGCGAGCGGGCCCATGCCGTGTTCGGGGCGCAGGAGGGGGCGCAGCGGTGCGAGCTCGCCGTGCGGCTCGCGCTGTCCTACCTGGTCGCTCCGGCCGAGCCGCCGGGGCCGGGCCGGGCCGGGCTGCTCAGGCTGCTCAGTGGGACGATCCCGAGAGCTGGAGCCCGATGACGCCGAGGATCACCAGCGAGATCGAGACGAGCTTGAGGGTGGAGACCAGATCTCCGAGGAAGATCATTCCGTAGATCGCGGTACCGGCCGCCCCGATGCCGGTCCACACCGCGTAGGCCGGTCCCACGTCCAGCTTCTTCAGGGCCAGTGTCAGCAGACCGAAGCTGCCGAGCGCGAAGCACGCGAAGGCGATGGTCGGCCACAACCGGGTGAAGCCGTGCGACAGCTTGAGGCAGACCGCGAACCCCGTTTCCAGGATCCCGGCGACCACGACCAGCAGCCACGCCATGGCGCATGCCTCCCCGCGTCATGTGACGCGCTCTCGGGCCCGGCCCGAGCGTCACTTGGTGCGATTATGCATTTACCAGACATCGGTGACGGCAAACCCCGCCGGTCCTTCACCCTTCGATCGGTTGCCCGCCCGATCAGTCGCCCTCGCGGCGCTCCCGCGTCTGCAGCAGCCGTCGCAGCGAGTACAGCCGCGCCGGATCCGCGTGGCCGTCCTCCACCCACTTGTCGAGCGCGCAGTCCGGCTCGTCGTGGCTGCACGCACGCGGGCACTGCTCCGTGCCCGGCACCAGCTCCGGGAAGGCCAGGATGACCCGGGACGGGTCCACGTGGTGCAGGCCGAAGGACCGTACGCCCGGGGTGTCGATGACCCAGCCGTCCCCGCCCGGCAGTGGCAGCGCCAGCGCCGAGGTGGTGGTGTGCCGGCCCCGGCCGGTCACCGCGTTGACCACGCCGGTCGCGCGCTGGCGGCCCTCGGCGACCAGCGAGTTCACCAGGGTGGTCTTGCCGACGCCCGAGTGGCCGACGAAGGCGGTGATCCGGCCGTTCAGGCGTTCGCGCACCCGTTCGGCCGCGTCGCCCGTCGCCAGTTCTTCGCGGTTGGTGACCACGTAGTTCAGGCCGAAGGTCGAATAGATCTCCAGGATCTTGTCCGCGGAGGTCAGGTCGGACTTCGTGAGGACCAGCAGCGGTTCCAGCCCGGCGTCGTACGCGGCCACCAGACAGCGGTCGATCATCCGGGGGCGCGGTTCGGGATCGGCCAGCGCCGTCACGATGGCGAGCTGGTCGGCGTTGGCGACGACGACGCGCTCGTACGGGTCGTCGTCGTCGGCCGTGCGCCGCAGGACGGACTTGCGCGCCTCGATCCGCACGATGCGGGCGAGGGTGTCCTTCTTGCCGGACAGGTCACCGACGATCCAGACCCGGTCCCCGACCACCGCCGCCTTGCGGCCCAGCTCGCGGGCCTTCATCGCGTGCACCGGACGGTCCTCGACCAGGCAGGTGAGCCGGCCGCGGTCCACGGTGAGGACGAAGCCCTCGGCCGCGTCCTCGTGCTTGGGGCGGATGGTGGTACGCGGCCGGTTGCCCTTGGGGTTGGGCCGCTGGGGGATGTCGTCTTCGTCGGTGTGCTTCCCGTACCTGCGCATGACCGGCCCTACGCTCCCACGCCTGCCGGAGCCGCTTCGGCCCGGGCGAGCATGTCCGCCCACATCTTCGGGAAGTCCGGCAGCGTCTTCGCGGTCGTCGCCACGTTCTCGATGAGCACGCCCTCCACCGCCAGGCCGATCACCGCGCCGGCCGTGGCCATCCGGTGGTCGTCGTACGTGTGGAAGGTGCCGCCGTGCAGCGCGCGCGGCCGGATCCGCAGACCGTCCGCGGTCTCCGTGACATCGCCGCCCAGCCCGTTGATCTCCTTGGTGAGCGCCGCCAGCCGGTCCGTCTCGTGCAGCCGCAGGTGCGCGACCCCGCGCAGCACCGACTCCGAGTCGGCCAGCGCCGCGACCGCCGCGATGCCCGGGGTGAGCTCCCCGACCTCGCGCAGGTCCACGTCGATGCCGTGGATCTTGCCGGTGCCGGTGAAGACCAGGCCGGCGTCCGTCAGCTCGCAGGAGCCGCCCATCTCCGTGAAGATCCGGCGCAGCGCGTCACCGGGCTGCGTGGTGCGCCGCGGCCAGTCCGGGATGGTGACCGTGCCGCCGGTGATCAGGGCCGCAGCCATGAAGGGCTGCGCGTTGGAGAGGTCCGGCTCCACGACCAGGTCGCGGCCGAGCAGGGCGCCGGGGGCGACCCGCCAGACGTTCTTCTCGCCGCCGGACTCGGGGGTGTCGACCTGCGCGCCCGCCGCGCGCAGCATCTCCACCGTCATCCGGATGTGCGGCATGGACGGCAGGTTGGTGCCCACGTGCCGGACCTCGACGCCCTGGTTGAAGCGCGGGGCGGAGAGCAGCAGCGCGGAGACGAACTGTGAGGAGTTGCTCGCGTCGATCTCGACGGTCCCGCCCTCCAGGGCCCCGCCGCCCTGGACGGTCAGCGGCAGCGCCCCGCGGCCGTCGTCGTCGATGCGGGCGCCGAGCGTGCGCAGCGCCGTGATGACCTGGCCCAGGGGGCGCTCGTAGGAGCGCGGGTCCCCGTCGAAGCGGATGTCGCCGGAGGCGAGGGTGGCGACGGGCGGCAGGAAGCGCATGACCGTGCCCGCGTTGCCGACGTCGACCGTGGCCGGGCCGTGCAGCGCGGCCGGGATGACCCGCCAGGCCTCGCCGTTGTCGCCCTCGCCGGCGGAGCTGGAGGAGACCGTCTCCTCGATGCCGACGCCCAGCGCGCGCAGCGCGTCGGACATCAGCTGGGAGTCGCGCGAACGCAGCGGGCGGCGCACCCAGCCCGGCTCGGAGGCGAGCGAGGCGAGCACGAGGGCGCGGTTGGTGACCGATTTGGACCCGGGCACGGTGACGGTGGCCTGGACGGCGGTGTCGGCGAGCGGGGCGGGCCAGAGGGCGGGGAGCGCGGGGGTCTCGGTCATGGCCCCCACTTTAGTGGCTTCCCACGGCCGCAGATCTTGATCACCGGGGGAGTCTCGGCGGGCGGACGCCCGCCGGGCCGGGTCGGTCAGAGGGCCAGCAGCCAGCGGCCGCCGCCGATGAGCGAGCACAGCGCCACCACGTGGAAGAGCAGCAGCCACACCACCGGGTGCACGTGGGTGAGCCGTCCGAGCTGGTCCGCGTCGGAATCGGGCGCTCCGCCGTGCCGGCGCTTCGCGCCCAGCTCGAAGACGGGCCGGACGCCGCCGAGGAGCAGGAACCACACCACGGCGTACGCGAAGACCGCCTGTACGTCTGCGGGGGCCAGCCAGGAGACCAGTACGAAGGTGGCGCCCGTGACCAGCACCGTCAGCAGCCCGTACGCGTTGCGGATCATCACCAGCACCGCCAGCAGCAGGGCGGTCGCCGCCCACAGCAGCAGGGTGATCCGGTGCGCCGAGAGCAGGGCCGCCCCGCCGAGGCCGAGCAGGGAGGGCGCCGTGTATCCGGCGGTGGCGGTGAGGACCATGCCGAGGCCGGTGGGCTTGCCGCGGCTGACGGTGACCCCGCTGGTGTCCGAGTGCAGCCGGATCCCGTCCAGGCTGCGGCCCGTCAGCAGCGCCAGCAGTCCGTGACCGCCCTCGTGCGCGATGGTGATCGCGTTGCGCGAGAGTCGCCACACCGGCCGGGGGCCCACAGCGACGAGCGCCACCAGCCCCGTCGCGATCACCAGCCACTGGTCGGGCGCCGCCTGTATGCCGGTGAGCCGGTCCCACAGGCCGGCCGTGGTGCTCGTGTTCATGAGGTGGCGGACTCCTTGTGGTGGCGATCGGGTGACATGGCAGTGTGGCAGCCATGTGCGGAAGGTATGCAGCGAGTCGTGGGCCGGAGGAGCTGGCCGAGGTCTTCGGGGTGGAGCGGTGGGAGCCGGAGGAGACGCTGGCACCCGACTGGAACGTGGCTCCGACGAAAGAGGTCCACGTCGTCCTCGACCGTCCCCTGAAAGACGCTCCGAGTCCGCGTCCGGTTCGCCAGCTGAGGGTCCTGAAATGGGGGCTCGTCCCGTCCTGGGCGCAGAATCCCGACGGCGCCGCCCGGATGATCAACGCCCGGTCCGAGACCATCGCCGAGAAGCCGTCCTTCCGCCGCCCCTTCGCGCAGCGCCGCTGCATCATCCCGGCGGACGGCTACTACGAGTGGGTCACCGCCCACGACGAGCGGCAGCTCGAGGTCGAGGGCAAGAAGAAGCGGATGCGCAAGCAGCCCTACTTCGTCCTCCCCTCCGACGGCTCCGTCTTCGCCATGGCCGGGATATACGAGTTCTGGCGCGACCGGACCCTGCCCGACGAGCACCCGCTCGCCTGGTGGGCGACCTGCTCGGTGATCACGGCCGAGGCCGAGACCGGTCCGCTCGGCGTCGCACCCGCCGAGGGTCCGCGCTCGCTCGCCGACATCCACCCCCGGATGCCGCTGATGCTCACCCCGGACCGGTGGGACGCCTGGCTGGACCCGGCGCGGACCGACCCCGACGAGCTCCAGGCCCTGCTGGCCCCTCCGCCCGGCGGGCTGATGCGCGCCTATCCGGTGTCCACGGCCGCGAGCAACGTCCGCAACAACGGGCCCGAACTGCTGGAGGAACTGGAAGGGCCGGAGGAGGGCACGCTCTTCTGACGGCCCCGGCGTTCCGGACGGCCCGCCCCGGCGTTCCGGACGGTCCCGCCGCTCCGGACGGGCCCGGCCTTCCGGCTGGCTCCGGCTCCGTACGGCCCCGGCGTCACTCCGACGGCCGCCGCCGACGGCATGATCGGGGCATGAGCAGCACGCGCACCGAGCGCACCGAGATCATCGGCACCCCGGCGGGCGAGGCCCGCATCACCTGGCACCCGGCCCCGGCGGGCAAGGCCCGCCTGGTGCTCGCCCTGGGCCACGGAGCCGGCGGCGGGATCGAGGCCCGGGACCTCCAGGCCCTGGCCGCAGCCCTGCCCGCCCTGGGGATCACCGTGGCGCTCGCCGAACAGCCCTGGCGGGTCGCCGGGAAGAAGGTCGCCGCCGCGCCCAAGGTGCTGGACGCGGGCTGGAACGCCCTGTGGCCCGCCTTCGCGGAGCCCGGGCTGCCCGTCGTCGCGGGCGGCCGCAGCGCCGGGGCCCGGGTGGCCTGCCGGACCGCCGCGGAGCTGGGCGCGGCCGGGGTGCTCGCGCTGGCCTTCCCGCTGCACCCGCCGGGCCGGCCGGAGAAGTCCCGGGCCGAGGAGCTGCTGGGCGCCGGGCGGCCGGCGCTGGTGGTCCAGGGGGGCCGCGACGCCTTCGGGCGGCCGGAGGAGTTCCCGGCGCGGGGAGCGCGCGGAGCCTCGTACGAGCTGGTGGAAGTGGAGGGCGGGGACCACGGCTTCGCCGTGCCGAAGAAGACCGGTCCCACGCAGGAGGAGGCCCTGGCAGTGATCACCGGGGCGGTGGCCGAGTGGCTCGGGCGGCTCGCGGTGTGACCTACGCCCCGCTCCCGGGGTGGCTTTGGTCCGGAATCCGCGCCCTGCCGGGGAATGCGTCACCCAGGCCGTCTGTTGTCCCGGATGTCGGTACGCACAGGAACACGTCGGAGGAGAGGCAACGCATGACCCAGGTCATCAGCCAGAACCGTCCGCAGGCCGCTGACCTGGACTGGACAGTGCTGCCCGCGCCCAAGCGCGGCTCGGTTCGGGCGGCGGGCGACCGGGATGGTCGACTATTCTCCGATTCGAGCGGGTCCGCTTTCGGAGTCGCCACGCAGTCGGAGGAGGTGGGTCCTGTCGCTGGGACCGACGAAGGCCACGCGGAGGAGACGACCCCGGAGCGCAATGCGCGCTTCGAGAGGGACGCCCTCGGCTACCTCGACCAGATGTACTCGGCCGCCCTGCGCATGACGCGCAATCCGGCCGACGCCGAGGACCTGGTCCAGGAGACGTATGCGAAGGCATACGCGTCCTTCCACCAGTTCCGCGAGGGCACCAACCTGAAGGCGTGGCTGTACCGCATTCTGACCAACACCTTCATCAACTCGTACCGCAAGAAGCAGCGCGAACCCCAGCGCAGTGCGGCGGAGGAGATCGAGGACTGGCAGCTTGCGCGCGCCGAGTCGCACATGTCGACGGGCTTGCGTTCCGCCGAGTCGCAGGCTCTCGATCACCTGCCCGATTCCGATGTGAAGGAAGCGCTCCAGGCCATTCCGGAGGAGTTCCGCATCGCGGTCTATCTTGCCGACGTAGAGGGCTTTGCGTACAAGGAGATCGCGGACATCATGGGTACACCCATCGGTACGGTCATGTCGCGACTGCACCGTGGCCGCCGTCAACTCCGTGGAATGCTTGAGGACTACGCCCGTGAGCGCGGGCTCGTCCCGGCCGGCGCGGGAGAGTCGAACGACCTGAAAGGCTCGGGCTCATGAGCTGCGGAGATGCGCACGAGACGGAGTGCTCCGAGGTCCTGGACCACCTTTATGAGTTCCTGGACCAAGAGATGCCCGACAGCGACTGCACGAAGTTCGAGGCGCACTTCGGCGAGTGCAATCCCTGTCTGGAGAAGTACGGCCTGGAACAGGCCGTGAAGAAGCTGGTCAAGCGCTGCTGCGGATCGGACGACGTGCCGACCGATCTGCGCTCGAAGGTGATGGGACGGATCGAGCTCATCCGTTCGGGGCAGGCCGTGCCGGACCATGACATTACGGCCGCTCCACCCGAACCGGCCGTCGTCGAGCCGATGCCGGGATCAGCGGCGGGCTGAAAAAGTTGAAAACCGGCCATGTTCGCCGGTGGAGTAGTACCTGATTGAACAATCTTGAACAGCCGCCCCCGGAAGGGCACTTCCTTCACTCGAAGGTGGTAATCCGGGGGCGTCCGCATGGCGCAATGCAAAAATGTGGCCCACCTCGCTCCCGGGCCCACTTATTCTCCCCATTCGGTACTGGTTTGATTCGTACCTGACTTGCACGGCTCAGGGGGAGGAGAGCGCCATGCGGGTACTTCCGCCGTTGGCGCGCGCCTACGTCCTGTGCGCGGTCCTGGCCGCCTGCGCGTGCGTCGCCCCGGCCGTCACCGGTTCCGCCACCCCGTGGCCCTCCATCGGTCTGCTCTCCGTGCTCTACCTCGGCTGCGAACTCGTCAAGGTGTGCCCCCTCATGGGCCACCGGGTGCCCGAGGGACTCGGCTCCTTCTTCCCGGTGGTGCTCGCCTCCGTGTTCCTCCTGCCACCGGCCGCGGCGGCCCTCGTCGCACTGCCCGGCGGACTCGCCGGGACCGTGACGGCGCGGCCCGCATGGGTGCGGCGCATCTGGCACGGGGCGCAGCAGTCCATAGCCGCCTGGACCGCCGGGCAGGTCTACGGGCTGCTGGGCGGGCCCGGGCCGCTGGGCACGGGCTCCTTCGGCGGGACCGGGCCGCCGGGCCCGGAGGGTCCCGAGGGTCCGGCCGCCTGGGTCGCCGACTTCCCGTACGTGATGCTCCCCGCCGCCGCCGCGGCCGTCGTCTTCTGCTTGGTGCTGACCGCCCTCGACGGCTGCATCCTCGCCGCCGCCGAACGCCGCCCCGCCGCCACCGCCTGGCGGGGCCTCGCGACCCGGTCCCTCGCCCCGCACTGCGTGCACGGCCTCGCCGGGCTGATGATGGCCGTCATGTGGCGCAGCCCGTACGGACTCCCGGCCGCACTGCTCGTCCTGCTGCCCATGTACATCTCCTGCTGGGTCTTCGCCCAGTACCACCGCGAGCGCGCCGCCCACCAGGCCACCATCAGGGCGCTGGTCCAGGCCGTCGACATCAAGGACCGCTACACGCGCGGCCACAGCGAGCGGGTCGGGCAGGCCTCGGCGATGATCGCCCGCGAGCTGGGCATGGGCGAGGAACGCCTCGAAGTCGTCCGCATCGCCGGCATCCTCCACGACGTGGGCAAGCTCGGCGTCCCGACCCGGCTGCTGCGCAAGGACGGACCGCTGACCCCCGAAGAGCGCAGGATCATCGAACTTCACCCCGAGTACGGACACGAGATGGTGCGCGGCATCGGCTTCCTGGGGGAGGCCCGCGCGGCGATCCTGCACCACCACGAGCGGGTGGACGGCTCCGGCTACCCGTACGGGCTGACCGGGGAACAGATCCCGGTGCTCGCCCGGGTCGTGGCGGTCGCCGACGCCTTCGACGCGATGACCTCGACCCGGTCGTACAGCAGGGCCCGGCCGGTGCGGGTCGCCCTGGCCGAGCTGGAACGCTGCGCGGGGGCCCAGTTCGACCCGGACATGGTGCGGGCGCTGGTCGACGCGATCGGCCGCCAGGGCTGGCATCCGAAGGTGACCTCGGACGACGACCTCCAGGTGATCCCGGCCGGCGCCGGCGAGCCACAGTTCCGGGAAGGGGCCGCCGCCGGGGCGCAGGGGGCCCTGCGCGAGGCCGTGCCCGCCGGCGCGGCGTTGACCGGACTGCCCGCCCAGGCCGCCCCGGCCGGAGCCCCGTCCCAGGCCCGCGGGACCGCGAGCGGCCCGATCCCGGCCGCCGCGGCCGGGGACCCCTGCCACTGCGTGCCGGGGCCCGCCGCCGAGCCCGGAGCGGCCGGCAAGGAGGCGCCCGGAACCCCAGGCCCCCCGTCCGCCCCCGCCACGGGAGCCAACGCGTGAGGGGCTGGGCCGTCGGCACCGTCCGCGGGGCCGCCGGGGTGCTGACCGCGGCCGCGCTCGGGCACACCGTCTGGAACGGCCTGGTCGAGCCGGGCAACGCCCTCGCCTTCGGCGCCCTGATCACCATCGGCGAGCTCGCCCGCCGGGACAGCGGCGACGCCGCCCGCCAGCAGCCCGCGCCGCTCGGATCCGCCGGGGCGCTCGCGTACGCCCTGCTCGGGCAGAACGCCGGAGCCCCCACCCACCACGGGGTCCTGCAGATCGTCGCCGTCGTGGTCACGGCCGCGCTCCTCGGGATCGTCCCGCACATCGCCCGGGGCCGCGGACCCGCCCTCGACCACCTGGCCCGCCGCGTCCTCACCGTCACCTTCGCCGCCGTCTGCTTCCAGCCGCTCTACAACTCCGGGCAGCTGGAGCGCTGGGCCGGCCAGGGCCCGTACCTCGTGCTCTTCCTGGTCTTCGTCCTCGGGCTCACGGCCCTGTGCGACGCCGTCCTCGGCGCCGCCCTCGCCGGGGCCCGGACCGGCTGGCCGTTCGTCCCCCTGCTCCGCGACGAGCTCCGCGCCCAGCTGGGCATCGGCTCCGCGATCTGCGCCACGGGCGTGGTCATGGCCCTCGGGGTCGCCGTCGCCGGTCTGTGGGCGGTGCCCGTCTTCAGCGTGCCGCTGCTCCTGACCCAGATGTCCTTCCACCGGATCACCGCCATCCGCACCACCTACCGCCAGACCATCACCTCCCTCGCCCGCGCCACCGAGATCGCCGGCTACACCCGGCCCGGCCACTCCCGCCGGGTCGCCGCGCTCAGCTGCGCCGTGGGCCGGGAGCTGGGCCTCTCGGAGCGGGAGATCACGGTGCTCGAGTACGCCGCCCTCATGCACGACATCGGGCAGCTCTCCCTCGTCGACCCGGTCCCGGCCGGGGCCACCGCCGAGCTGCCCGAGGCCGAGGCCCGCCGGATCGCCGGTCTCGGCGGCGAGGTGGCCCGCCAGACGGGGGTCCCGGCCGAGGTCGCGGTGGTCGTCGAGCTGCAGGCGGACCCGTACCGCGACCAGCCCGTCGCCGCCCGGATCGTGCGCACGGTCAACGCGTACGACGATCTCGCCGGCGGGGCCCGTCACCCGGGCGGCTCATTGGAGGCCCTGGAGCGGCTGCGCCTGGGGACCGGGCACGACTACCAGCCGGAAGTCGTGGAGTGTCTCGCCAGGGTGCTCGCCCGGGGCGGACGTGCCAGAGTCGTACCCGTCCCGCCTGGGTAACCCATGGGTAATGAGCGGCCGTCCGAGTGGGCATGGTTGGATGCCAGTGAGAGTGTTCCCAGCAGGAATGTTCGCAGCAGGAGTGTCCCGAGCAAGAGTGTCCGGCAGGCGGGAATCGTGAGGATCTTCGGGAAGGTACGGCATCGGCCCTCCGCCTCGTGGCGGCAGGCCACCGACCGCGCGTTCACGCTGATCGGCGACGGTCGGTACGAGGACGCGGGCGCGCTGCTGACCAGAGCGGCGGACCTGGAACCCTGGCTGTCCGAGTCCTGGTTCAACCTGGCGCTGCTCCACAAGTTCCGCCACGACTGGGAGCAGGCGCGGGCCGCCGGGCTGCGCGCCGTGGCCCTGCTCGACCGGGAGACCGGCGCCCCGGACTGGTGGAACGTAGGCATCGCCGCGACCGCCCTGCAGGACTGGCCGCTGGCCCGGCGCGCCTGGCAGGCGTACGGGCTGAAAGTGCCCGGAGACCCGCACGGCGCGGCCGGCAGCGGTCACCCCCACGGCGAACCGGTCGGCATGGAGCTCGGGAGCGCGGCCGTGCGGCTGTCGCCCGAGGGCGAGGCAGAGGTGGTCTGGGGCCGCAGGCTGGACCCGGCCCGCATGGAGGTCCTGTCGATCCCGCTGCCCTCCTCGGGGCGGCGCTGGGGCGAGGTGGTCCTGCACGACGGGGTCCCGCACGGCGAGCGCGTCACCGCGGCCGGGCCCTCGTACCCCGTCTTCGACGAGATCGAGCTGTGGGCACCCTCTCCGGTGCCCACCTGGGTGGTGCTCCTGGAGGCGGCCACCGAGGCCGACCGCAACGCCCTTGAGCAGCTGGCCTCCGACGCCGGCTTCGCCGCCGAGGACTGGTCCTCCTCGGTGCGGCTGCTGTGCCGGACCTGCTCGGAGAGCGCCATGCCGAGCGGCGAGGGCGACGGCGAGCACCTGGACCCGCACGACCACAGCGAACCGGGTCACCCCGGCCCGCTGGGTCACCGTACGGCCGGGTCCGGATCGCTGTGGGTGCCCGAGCGGGAGTGCGGGATCGCGGCGCCGGCGGGCCTGGTGCGCGGGCTGCTCGACGGCTGGGTCGCGGACAGTCCGGACAGCCGGGAGTGGCGGGATCTCGAAGAGGTCTGCTGAGCCGGGGCCGTAGTCTGTACCGGCACATCGGTGACTGGTGGACTTACGGAAGGCGTACGGCGGACATGGCGCAGCAGGAGAACGACGTTGTCGAGAGCGTGAACGACGGGTACGTCGTCGACACCGAGGACTGTGAGGCGCGCGAGCTCGCCCACCGCGAGCGCGGCACCGCCCGCCCGATCACGGTGGTCGGCAACCCGGTCCTGCACCGGGAGTGCAAGGACGTCACCGAGTTCGGCGACGAGCTGGCGCAGCTGATCGACGACATGTTCGCCAGCCAGAAGGCCGCCGAGGGCGTGGGCCTCGCCGCGAACCAGATCGGCGTCGACGCCAAGGTCTTCGTCTACGACTGCCCGGACGACGACGGCAACCGTCACACGGGCGTGGTGATCAACCCGAAGCTCGTCGAGCTGCCGGCCGCCGCCCGCATCCTCGACGACTCGAACGAGGGCTGTCTGTCGGTCCCGACCGCCTACGCCTCGCTGGCCCGCCCGGACTACGCCGAGGTGACCGGCCAGGACGCGCAGGGCAACCCGATCAAGGTGCGGGGCACCGGCTACTTCGCGCGCTGCCTCCAGCACGAGACCGACCACCTGTACGGCTACCTGTACATCGACCGGCTCTCGAAGCGGGACCGCAAGGACGCGCTGCGGCAGATGGAAGAGGGCACCCCGCGCTACGAGACGGTTCCGAACGCGTAGCCGCACCCTCCCGTACGCGAAAGGCGCCCCGCTCCGGTCAGGAGCGGGGCGCCTTTCGCTTGCCGCGGCTCGGCGCGGCACGGCGGGGCGCTAGTCCCAGCCGAGGTCGCTCGGGTCGGCCGTGGCCGGGTGCCGGCCGACGGTCCGGATGGCGCGAGTCATGGGAACCCCCCTGTCGTATGTGAACCACCAAACCGTAGGGCGAAAACGATCAAGAAGGGGGAAGTTCTCGATCAGCTGAGGGACTCGGCCGGACGTCAGGCCGCGGACGGGCCCCGGAACGTGCGGCGGAAGGCGTTCGGGGTGGTGTTCAGCGTCCGCAGGAAGTGGTGGCGCAGGGCGGCCGCGGTACCGAAGCCGCAGCGGCCCGCGATCGCGTCCACGGTCTCGTCGGTGGCCTCCAGCAGCTCCTGAGCCAGCAGAACCCGCTGGCGCAGCACCCACTGGTACGGGGTGGTCCCCGTCTCCTGGAGGAAGCGGCGGGCGAAGGTCCGCGCGGACATGTGGGCCCGCTCCGCGAGCTGCTCGACCGTGATCTCCTCCTCCAGGTGGCGGGCCATCCAGCCGATCACCTCGCCCACCGTGTCGCAGGAGGTGCGGGGCAGCGGACGCTGGATGTACTGCGCCTGCCCGCCGTCCCGGTGCGGCGGTACGACCATCCGCCGGGCGATGGTGTTGGCCACCTCGGCGCCCTGCTCCTGCCGGACCAGGTGCAGGCACGCATCGATCCCGGAGGCGGTACCGGCCGAGGTGATGACCGGGCCCTCGTCCACGTAGAGCACGTCCGGGTCGACCCTGGCCCGCGGGAAGCGGCGTGCCAGGGCCGGGGCGTGCATCCAGTGCGTGGTGCAGCGCCGGTCGTCCAGCAGCCCGGCCGCGCCCAGCATGAAGGCCCCGCTGCACACGCTCAGCACCCGTGCGCCCCGGTCCACGGCCCGCCGCAGGGCTTCGAGGAGCGGCTCCGGGTACACGCGGGTGGGGGCCTCGCGGTCGGCGGGCAGGCAGATCAGGTCCGCCTCCTCCAGCCGCTCGGGTCCGTGGGGGAGCGTGAGGCTGTAGTGGCCGTCGCCCACGGTGATCGGGTTCTCCTCCATCGCGCAGACGGCGAAGTCGTAGGTCGGCAGGCCCATGGCGCTGCGGTCGACCCCGAAGACCTCGCAGAAGATGCCCATCTCGAAGGGGGTGACCCCGTTCACCACGGCCACGGCCACGTTGTTGAGGGAGGAAGGCTTCAGCATGACTCCAGTGTGGCAGTAATTCGCTCTTTCATGACAGTCCTGCCACTGTCCCGTTTCGGCCGCGGTGGCGAGAGTGGAGTCATGAACACGTTCCTCGACTACCTCGTCGTCCTGACCGTCGCCGCCGTCCTGCTGGGCCCCTCCCTCTACTGGGCCGCGCGCGAGCGCCGCCTGGACCGGCAGATCCGTGCGGCCGAGCAGCGCGCGCAGGTCCCGCGGGAGCGGCGACACCCGCAACGGCGAAGCGCCCCCGCCCTGCGACTCGGCGGACCGAGCCGGTCTCCCCATGGGCGGGGGCGCCGACACCACGTGACGGAGGCCTAGAAGTCCTCGTCCAGGTCGACCGTGCCCTCGACCGCGACCTGGTAGGCCGACGGGCGGCGCTCGAAGAAGTTCGTCAGCTCCTGGACGCCCTGGAGCTCCATGAAGGAGAACGGGTTCTGCGAGCCGTAGACCGGCGGGAAGCCGAGGCGGACCAGGCGCTGGTCCGCGACGCACTCCAGGTACTCGCGCATCGACTCGGTGTTCATGCCCGGCAGGCCGTCACCGCAGAGGTCGCGGCCGAACTGCAGCTCAGCCTCGACGGCCTCCTTCAGCATGTCGACGACCTGCTGCTGGAGCGCGTCGTCGAAGAGCTCGGGCTCCTCCTTGCGGACCGTGTCCACGACCTCGAAGGCGAAGTTCATGTGCATGGTCTCGTCGCGGAACACCCAGTTGGTGCCCGTCGCCAGGCCGTGCAGCAGGCCGCGGGAGCGGAACCAGTAGACGTACGCGAAGGCGCCGTAGAAGAACAGGCCCTCGATGCACGCGGCGAAGCAGATCAGGTTCAGCAGGAAGCGGCGGCGGTCGGCGGCCGTCTCCAGGCGGTCGATCTTCTCCACCGAGTCCATCCAGCGGAAGCAGAACTGCGCCTTCTCGCGGATCGACGGGATCTCCTCGACCGCGTCGAAGGCGGCCGCGCGGTCGTCCGGGTCGGGCAGGTAGGTGTCGAGCAGCGTCAGGTAGAACTGGACGTGCACGGCCTCCTCGAAGAGCTGGCGCGACAGGTACAGGCGCGCCTCCGGGGAGTTGATGTGCTTGTACAGGGTCAGCACGAGGTTGTTCGAGACGATCGAGTCGCCCGTCGCGAAGAAGGCGACCAGACGGCCGATCATGTGCTGCTCGGAGGGCGTCAGCTTCGCGAGGTCGGCGACGTCCGAGTGGAGGTCGACCTCCTCCACCGTCCAGGTGTTCTTGATCGCGTCCCGATAGCGCTCGTAGAAGTCCGGGTAGCGCATGGGGCGGAGCGTGAGCTCGAAGCCCGGGTCCAGGAGGTTCTTGGTGGACTGGGTGGTGCTCATTACTGGCAGGCCTCGCAGGACTCGGGGTTCTCAAGGGAGCAGGCCAGCGCGTCGGCGTCGACGGCCTGCGGGAGCGGGGTGGCGGCGGCCGGGACGGCGGAGCCGGACGCGGCGCGGGCGATCTTCGTCGCCGGGCGCGAGCGCAGGTAGTACGTGGTCTTCAGGCCCTGCTTCCAGGCGTACGCGTACATCGAGCTGAGCTTGCCGATGGTGGGCGTCTCCAGGAACAGGTTCAGCGACTGGGACTGGTCGAGGAACGGCGTACGGGCCGCCGCCATGTCGATCAGGGCGCGCTGCGGGATCTCCCACGCCGTGCGGTACAGGTCGCGCACCTCCGCCGGGATCCAGCCGAAGCCCTGGACCGAGCCGGAGGACTCGCGCAGCGCCTCGCGGGTCTGGGCGTCCCAGACGCCGAGCCGCTTGAGCTCCTGCACCAGGTAGCCGTTGACCTGGAGGAACTCACCGCTCAGGGTCTCGCGCTTGAAGAGGTTGGAGACCTGCGGCTCGATGCACTCGTACACGCCCGCGATGGAGGCGATGGTCGCCGTCGGGGCGATGGCGAGGAGCAGGGAGTTGCGCATGCCGGTCGCGGCGACCCGGGCGCGCAGCGCGTCCCAGCGCTCCGGCCAGTTCAGCTCGACGTTGTAGTGGTCGGGGTGCAGGACGCCGCGGGCCGTGCGGGTCTGCTCCCACGCGGGCAGCGGGCCGCTGCGCTCGGCCAGGTCGCAGGAGGCCTCGTACGCCGCGAGCATGATGCGCTCGGAGAGCTTCGTGGACAGGGCCTTCGCCTCGGGGGAGTCGAAGGGCAGGTTCAGCTGGAAGAAGACGTCCTGGAGGCCCATCGCGCCCAGGCCCACCGGACGCCAGCGGGCGTTGGAGCGGCCGGCCTGCTCGGTCGGGTAGAAGTTGATGTCCACGACGCGGTCGAGGAAGGTGACCGCGGTGCGGACGGTCTCGTCCAGGCGCTCCCAGTCGATGTCGCCGTCGACGTCGCCCGTCCCGGGCAGGACGAAGGCGCCGAGGTTGACCGAGCCGAGGTTGCAGACGGCCGTTTCGCCGTCGTTGGTGACCTCGATGATCTCGGTGCAGAGGTTCGAGGAGTGGACGACGGTGCCCGGCTCGGCGGTCTGGTTCGCCGTGCGGTTGGAGGCGTCCTTGAAGGTCATCCAGCCCTGGCCGGTCTGCGCGAGGGTGCGCATCATCCGGCCGTACAGGTCGCGGGCGGGCATGCTCTTGCGGGCCAGGCCCGACTCCTCGGCCTTGCGGTAGGCGGCGTCGAACTCGTCGCCCCACAGGTCGACCAGCTCGGGGACGTCGGCGGGGGAGAACAGCGACCAGTCGGCGTCGGCGTTCACGCGGCGCATGAACTCGTCCGGCACCCAGTGGGCCAGGTTCAGGTTGTGGGTGCGGCGCTGGTCCTCGCCGGTGTTGTCGCGGAGCTCCAGGAACTCCTCGATGTCCGCGTGCCAGGTCTCCAGGTAGACCGCGGCGGCGCCCTTGCGGCGGCCGCCCTGGTTCACGGCGGCGACGGAGGCGTCGAGGGTCTTCAGGAACGGCACGATGCCGTTGGAGTGGCCGTTCGTACCGCGGATCAGCGAACCGCGGGCGCGGATGCGGGAGTACGAGAGGCCGATGCCGCCGGCGTGCTTGGAGAGGCGCGCGACCTGGTGGTAGCGGTCGTAGATCGAGTCCAGCTCGTCCAGCGGGGAGTCCAGCAGGTAGCAGGAGGACATCTGCGGGTGGCGGGTGCCGGAGTTGAAGAGGGTGGGGGAGGAGGGCAGGTAGTCGAGGCGGCTCATCAGCCGGTACAGCGAGGCCACTTCCTCGACGGCCTGGACGCTCTCGTTCTCGGCGAGGCCGCAGGCCACACGCAGCATGAAGTACTGGGGGGTCTCGATGACCTGGCGGGTGATCGGGTGCCGCAGCAGGTAGCGGCTGTGCAGGGTGCGCAGGCCGAAGAAGCCGAAGCGGTCGTCGGCGCCCTCGGCGAGCGCGTGCTCGACCAGCGCGTCGAGCCGGTTCGCGTGCAGGCGTACGAAGTCCGCGGTGCGGTCGGCGATGAGCCCCTCGCGGTGGCCGACCTCGATGGAGCCGGAGAAGGAGCCGGAGCCCTGGCCCGCGGCCTCGTCGCGGACGGCCAGCGTCAGCAGGCGGGCGGCGAGCCGGGAGTACGCCGGGTCCTCGGAGATCAGCCCGGCGGCCGCCTCGGTGGCGAGCGTACGGAGCTCCGCCTCGTCGGCGGCGGCGCTGCGGCCGCGCAGCGCGGCGGCGGCGACCCGGCCGGGGTCGGTGTCGGGCAGGTCGGCGGTCAGCTCGGTGAGCGTGCGCAGGAGCGCGGCCCCCGGACCCTCATAGGCGGACGGGTCGGACTCGGCGCGCGGTGCGGAAGGCGCGATGGTCACGGGGGGAGCTCTCCCTCGCTCGGCTCCGGGAACACCGTTGGTGCGGGGCGCGAGGGGGCGCACGTGGGGGAGCGCGTGCCTGGCAGGGCAGTGCGCGTGCACCACGTGGCGTCCACCGGCCCAACCGCGGGGCCCGGACGTGTCTGCACCCGGATCGGTCGAGCCGGGCGCACTGTCGACAGGTCCTCGGACTTGCGGATGCGCCGAGCGGGTCGGTGCATTTCATACCGTTGCGGGACAGTTCCGGATTCTCACCGGATTCCCCTGCGACGACAGCGAGCATGAGCATACATGTGGGGGCCGGTGCTTGCGGTAGCCCCCACATGTTGTGTCGCTCCTCGCGGGCGGTGCACCGCTAGAGCTCCAGGCGGTAGGTGAGCAGGGGCAGCCCCGGAACCGGGTACCAGTCGCGCTCGGGCGTCCGTACGAAGCCCAGCCGGTCATAGATCCGGTGCGCGCCGAGCATCTTTTCCGTGGTCGACAGCACCAGGTGGCTCACACCCTCCAGCTCCCGGGCGCGGCTCACGCAGGCCCGTACGAGGGCCTCGCCCGCGCCGCGTCCGCGTGCCGCCGGGGAGACGGCCAGCATCCGGAACTCCGCCTCGCCGGGGCCCGCGATATCGCACAGCGGGCTGCCGGGAGGGGCGAAGGTCACACCGCCGAGCAGCGTGCCCTCGTACTCCGCGACGAGCACCTCGCCGTCGGGTGCCCGGCCGGGAACGTCGCGCAGCCTGCTCAGGTAGGGGTCGTCCTCGGCGAAGTCGAGCAGTCCGTCGTCGAGGTACGCCCGTGCGGTGATTTCGCCGAGCTCTTCGTATTCGGCGGCCGCCGCCGTCCTGATGATGATGTCCATGCCACCGAGTGTGCGACAGGAGGGGCAGGACGCGGAAAAGGGCCGCCGCGTACCCGCCGGGACGGCGGAGACGGGGCGGCCCTTTCGGCCCGCTGAGTCGGCGGCAGCCGGTTCAGCAGCAGCGGAACCCTTCGCGCGGGTCGCCCTCGCGGGCGTCCGTGCGGGCCCGTTCGAAGGCCCGGCGCGACTGGACCACCGCGTCCGGGTCGTGCGTACGGGTGTGGGCCACGTAGCGGTCGTAGGCCGCCTCGCCCGAGAACTCCCGTACGAAGAACCGGGCCCGGCCCAGCGCGTGGCGCAGGCGCGTCACGCGGGTTCCCGTACGGAGTCCTTCGCGCGGCCCCCGCCCGAGTCGAGGCCGGCGGCGGCGAGTTCCGCCCGCTCCTCGGCGGTCGGGATCAGACCGGCCGGGGCGACGAGCTTGGACTCGGTCCACGGGACCTCGGCCAGGGTGACCGACTCGGGCTTGCGGATGGCCCCCAGGCAGGTCCGGGCGGCGTCCACGAGCACGATGATGATCAGCAGGGCGAAGAACACCGACAGGACGCCGTCCACGGTGGCGTTGGTGACCACGGTGTGCATCTCGTCCATGTTCTTGGCGGGCTTGAGGACCTTGCCCGCCTCGATCCCGTCCTGGTAGACGTCCCGCTGCGCGAAGAAGCCGATCTTCGGGTTGTCGGAGAAGATCTTCTGGTAGCTGGCGGTGAGCGTGACGGCCAGGTCCCAGGCCAGCGGAACTCCCGTCACCCAGGCCCACTTGAGTCGGCCGGACTTGATCAGCAGGGTGGTGCAGACGGCCAGGGCGACCGCCGCGAGCAGCTGGTTCGCGATGCCGAACAGCGGGAAGAGCTGGTTGATGCCGCCCAGCGGGTCCTTGACGCCGACCCACAGGAAGTAGCCCCAGCCGCCGACGACGACCGCGCTGGCGAACCAGACGCCCGGCTTCCAGCTGACGTCCTTGAAGGACTTGTGCACGTTGCCGAGGGTGTCCTGGAGCATGAAGCGGCCCACGCGGGTGCCGGCGTCCACGGTCGTCAGGATGAAGAGGGCCTCGAACATGATCGCGAAGTGGTACCAGAACGCCTTCATCGAGGCGCCGCCGATCACGGCCGAGAAGATCTCCGACATTCCGAGTGCGAAGGTCGGAGCGCCGCCCGTACGGGACAGCAGGCTGGTCTCCTCCACGTCCTTCGCGGCCTGGGTGAGGGCCTCGGGGGAGATGGCGAAGCCGAAGTTCGTCACGGCCTGCGAGGCCGTCTCGACGGTGGCGCCGACGACCCCGCCGGGGGAGTTGATGGCGAAGTACAGGCCCGGGTCGATGATGCAGGCCGCGATGATCGCCATGATGGCGACGAAGGACTCGGTCAGCATCGCGCCGTAGCCGATGACCCTGACCTGGGTCTCCTTCTGGATCATCTTCGGGGTGGTGCCCGAGGAGACCAGGGAGTGGAAGCCGGACAGGGCCCCGCAGGCGATGGTGATGAAGACGAACGGGAACATCGAACCGGCGAAGACCGGGCCGTCGCCGCGGGAGGCGAAGTCGGTGACCGCGGGCATCTTCAGCGTCGGCATGGCGATGACCACGCCCACGGCGAGCAGCCCGATGGTGCCCACCTTCATGAAGGTGGAGAGGTAGTCGCGCGGGGCGAGCAGCATCCACACCGGCAGGACGGACGCCACGAACCCGTAGGCGATCATCCAGAGGACCAGCGTCTCCTTCTCCAGCGTGAAGGTGTCGGCCAGCGAGGACTCGGCGACCCAGCCGCCCGCGACGATGGCGAGCAGCAGCAGCGCCACACCGACGACGGAGACCTCGGTGACCCGGCCCGGGCGCAGGACGCGCAGGTAGAAGCCCATGAAGAGGGCGATCGGGATGGTCATGCCGATGGAGAAGACGCCCCACGGGGAGTGCGCCAGCGCGTTGACGATGACCAGGGCCAGCACGGCCAGCAGGATGATCATGATGGCGAAGACGCCGATCAGTGCGGCGGCGCCGCCGACCGGGCCGATCTCGTCCCGGGCCATCTGGCCGAGCGAACGGCCGTTGCGCCGGGTGGAGAAGAAGAGCGTGACCATGTCCTGGACGGCGCCCGCGAAGATCACGCCGACGACGATCCAGATCGTGCCGGGCAGGTAGCCCATCTGCGAGGCGAGGACGGGACCCACGAGCGGTCCGGCGCCGGCGATGGCGGCGAAGTGGTGGCCGAAAAGCACCCTTCGGTCGGTCGGGTGGAAGTCGACACCGTTGTCAAGGCGTTCGGCGGGGGTGGCGCGGGTCTTGTCCACCTTCAGTACGCGGTTCGCGATGAAGCGCGCGTAGAAGCGGTAGCCGATCGCGTACGAGCCCAGGGCGGCGGCGAGCAGCCAGGCGGCCGAGATCTCCTCGCCGCGCGAGAGCGCCAGCACGCCCCAGCCGATGGCCCCCACGAGGCCGACCAGCACCCACACGGCCACGGCCTTGGGGGACATGCCCCCTGATGGAGAAGGCGAGTCCGGCGTGGTGCCCGGACTCGCCGCGTCCCGTACCGCCCGTGCGGCTTCCGGTTCCGGTTCCGTCATGATCCGTCGTCCCCTCGTTGATCATCTGCGTAAGCGCAGGGAATCTACGGGGGACCGCCCGCTGGACGTAAGCCCCCGTCCGTATAGCGGAACGAGAGTCAACTACGAATCAGACGGCAGGACGCTGGAGTCGGGCGACGAACTTGTAACGATCGCCGCGGTATACGGAACGCACCCACTCGACGGGCTCCCCGTCGGCGTCCAGCGAATGGCGGGAAAGCATCAGCATCGGCAGTCCGACGTCGGTGCCGAGAAGCCCGGCCTCCCGCGGGGTCGCCAGCGAGGTCTCGATGGTCTCCTCCGCTTCGGCGAGGCGCACGTCGTACACCTCGGCGAGGGCGGTGTAGAGGGAGGTGTACTTGACCAGCGAACGGCGCAGCGCGGGGAAGCGCTTGGCCGACAGGTGCGTCGTCTCGATGGCCATCGGTTCCCCGCTGGCCAGGCGGAGCCGTTCGATGCGCAGGACCCGCCCGCCGGTGGCGATCTTGAGGAGGCCGGCGAGGGTGTCGTCGGCCGTCACGTAGCCGATGTCCAGGAGCTGGGAGGTGGGTTCCAGGCCCTGGGCCCTCATGTCCTCGGTGTACGAGGAGAGTTGGAGCGGCTGGGAGACCTTCGGCTTGGCGACGAAGGTGCCCTTCCCCTGGATCCGCTCCAGCCGCCCCTCGACGACGAGCTCCTGGAGAGCCTGTCGCACCGTGGTGCGGGAGGTGTCGAACTCGGCCGCGAGCGTGCGCTCGGGCGGCACCGGTGTGCCGGGTGGAAGGGTTTCGGTCATATCGAGCAAGTGGCGCTTGAGTCGGTAGTACTTGGGAACGCGTGCCGTGCGGGTGGCCGCCCCGCTGTCCGGCTCCGTGATCGCCCCTTCGGTGGCCATCGCCGCCCGCCTTCCCGACTCCAGTTTCGTTGCCGTCACCGGCTCCTCCGATATGTGCGGTCACATCGTGACACGGCAGGGAGGGCGGGCCTTCTCCCTCCCCCAGGTGTCGGTCCGATAACGGACCGAGCACCCGCTCATTAGACCCTTGACACCCCTAAAGGTCTAGGCCAAGCTCCAGCTACTGGTCTACACCAATATGGATCAGATCCCGGCCCCACGGGCAGTACTTGGTGCTTTTTGAGTCACCGCGGCGGGCAAGGGAAGTTGCAGGCAGCATCCCTGAGGAGGGTGGCGTGAAGCGCAAGCTCATCGCGGCGGTCAGTGTCGCGGGCATGATGGTCGGAGTCGCGGCGTGCGGCAACGGCGGCGACGACAAGCCGAAGGCCGACGCGGGTGGCGCCAAGGAGATCACCGTCTGGGTGATGGACGGCTCCGCACCGAAGACCTGGATCGACGCGGTCAACGCGGAGTTCTCCGCCAAGCACCCCGGTGTCACGGTCAAGGTAGAGGTCCAGCCCTGGAAGGGCATCCAGGAGAAGGTCACCACGGCCCTCTCCGAGAACACCCCGCCGGACGTCCTGGAGCTCGGCAACACCCAGACCGCCGGTTACGCGGTCACCGGTGGTCTCGCCGACCTGACCAAGGACAAGGCGAAGCTCGGCGCGGACGCCTGGGCCAAGAGCGGTCTGGCCTCGGCCGAGATCGACGGCAAGCTCTACTCCGCTCCGTGGTACGCGGCCAACCGCGTCGTCATCTACGACAAGAAGGCCTTCGAGAAGGCGGGCGTCACGGCGCCCAAGACCCGCGACGAGTGGGTCGCCGGCCTGGAGAAGCTGAAGGCGGCCGACCCGGCCTCGCAGCCGATCTACCTGCCCGGCCAGAGCTGGTACGTCCTCGCCGGTCTCATCTGGGACGAGGGCGGCAACCTCGCCACCAAGGACGGCGACAAGTGGAAGGGTGGTCTCGGTACCCCCCAGGCCGCTTCCGCGATGGAGTTCTACAAGAAGCTCCAGTCCTTCTCCACCGCCCCGAAGGACAAGGACGAGGCGAACCCGCAGCAGTCCACCGACGTCGTTCCCAAGGGTGGCGTCGCCTCCTGGATCGGCCTCGGCTGGGAGGCCGGCGGTGCCGAGAAGGCGCTGAAGGACGCGGGCAAGGAAGCCGACTTCGGTTACTTCCCGATCCCGGGCAAGACCGCCGACAAGCCGGGCACCGTCTTCCTTGGTGGCTCGAACCTGGCGATCGCCGAGCGCTCCAAGAACAAGGACCTCGCCAAGGAGTGGCTGGCCCTCGCCGCAGGCAAGGACCAGATGACCAAGTACGCCGCCGAGACCAAGGGCGCGCTGCTCCCGAACCAGGCCGGCGCGAACTTCACCCCGGCCGCGGGCTCCTTCGCCGAGGCGATGGCCAAGGCCGGCGTCAACGGCAACATCACCCCGGTGACCCCGGGCTGGGCGAACGTCGAGACCGAGCCGAACCCCATCAAGGAGTTCATGACGAAGGTCCTGAAGGGTGACGACGCCGCCAAGGCGGGCGCGGACGCGGACAAGGAAATCGCGAGCCGCATCAACAAGTAACACCCCGAAGTACCCGTACTGAACGCACCGGGGGCGCGGTGGGCGCCCAGAGCGCCCACCTCGCCCCCGGTCGCGCATTGACAGACGTAAGCGCCGCCTGCTCCGAGCGGGGAAGCGGGTGCCAGTCGCCACAGTCAACCGCGAGGAAGCCCAGACATGACCGTGCACTCCCAGGGAGCGGCGACCTCCGCTCCACAGGACGCACCACACGAGTCCGCGGGGCCGGCCAAGACGCCGCCGCCCACCGGAGCCAAGGCAGCGTCCCAGTCTCCTCGCGGGGGCAGAAAGTCGCTCCCCTCAGGGTGGTTGCCGTACCTCCTGATCGGGCCCGCCGTGCTCAGCATGGCGACCCTGCTGCTGTACCCGCTGATCAAGAACATCATCCTGTCGTTCCAGAAGGTCGACAAGATCGAGTTCATCCAGCGGAAGGCGCCGTTCAACGGCGTGGACAACTACACCGAGCTGCTGGGCGACTCGCAGTTCTGGACCGTGGTCGTCCGCAGCTTCCTCTTCACCGCGGGCAACGTCTTCCTGATCATGGTGCTCGGCAGCCTCATCGGGCTTCTGCTGAACCGGCTCGGCAAGTGGATGCGCCTGGTCCTGTCGATGGCGCTGGTGATGGCCTGGGCCATGCCGATCGTCGCCTCCGTGACCGTCTTCCAGTGGCTGTTCGACGAGCAGTACGGCGTCATGAACTGGCTGATGCGCACCTTCGGCTTCGCCGGCTACGACCAGCACAACTGGTTCGAGACCGGCATGTCCACCATGGTGATCATCACCGTCCTGCTGGCCTGGGGCTCCATCCCCTTCGTCGCCCTCAACATGTACGCCGGCCTGACCACGGTCAGCGGCGAGCTGTACGAGGCCGCGCGCATGGACGGGGCCAACGGCTGGCAGACGTTCTGGAAGGTCGTCTTCCCGAACCTCAAGTCGTTCTTCCTGGTCACGACGTTCCTTGAGGTCATCTGGATCTTCAAGGCCTTCACGCAGATCTACGCGATGAACAAGGGCGGCCCCGACCGCGCCTCGGAGACCCTGACGATCTACGCGTACGTAGAGGGCCAGAGCCAGGGCCACTACGGGCTGGCCGCGGCGATCTCCGTCCTGACGATCGTGATGCTCGTGATCGTCATGTCCTTCTACTTCCGTCTGATCCTGAAGCAGGAGGAGGAGCAGTGAGCACCACCACCGCCCCGAAGCCCGCGCCGTCCGCGCCGTCCGCGAAGCCCCAGCAGCTGCGCAACCGCCGGCCGATCCGTCCCGCGGCCGTCGCCAAGAACGTCGGCGCCCTGCTGCTGGCCGTCCTCTTCGTCTTCCCCGTCTACTGGATGTTCTCCTCGGCCCTGAAGCCGTCCAGCGAGATCCTCTCCAAGGACCCCGTCTTCGTCTTCGCGCCGACGATGGAGAACTTCACCAAGGCCACCGGCGTCGACCTGTTCTGGACCTACGTCGCGAACAGCTTCATCGTCACCATCGGCGCCGTCACCCTGGCCCTGCTCGTGGCCCTCGCCGCGAGCTTCGCCATCGCCCGCATGAGGTTCAAGGGCCGCAAGGGCCTGGTCCTCGCGGTGATGATGGCCCAGATGGCGCCCTGGGAGGTCATGGTCATCGCGATGTACATGATCGCCCGCGACTCCGAGATGCTGAACAGCCTCCCGCTGCTCACCGCGATCTACTTCGTGATGGTCCTCCCCTTCACCATCTGGACCCTGCGCGGCTTCATCGCCGCCGTCCCGGTGACGCTGGAGGAAGCCGCCCAGATCGACGGCTGCACCCGCGGCCAGGCCTTCCGCAAGGTGATCTTCCCGCTGCTGGCCCCCGGCCTGATGTCCACCTCGCTCTTCGGCTTCATCACGGCCTGGAACGAGTTCGCGATGGTCCTGATCCTGAACAAGGACAAGACCGCGCAGACCCTGCCGCTGTGGCTGACCCAGTTCCAGACGGCCTTCGGCAACGACTGGGGCGCCACCATGGCCGCTTCCTCGCTCTTCGCGGTCCCGGTGCTGCTCATCTTCGTCTTCCTCCAGCGCAAGGCCGTCGGCGGCATGACCGCCGGCGCCGTGAAGGGATAACGGCCCATGACTGTCCTTGCGCACCGCACAGACACGTTGACGAGGGACGCCCTCGCGGTCCTCCAGCCCGGCTTCGAGGGCACCACCGCCCCCGCCTGGCTGCTCCGGCAGGTCGCCGAAGGCCTCACCGCCGTCGGCCTCTTCGGCCGCAACATCACCTCGCCCGAGCAGCTCGCCGCGCTGACCGCGCAGCTTCGTACCGAGCGGGACGACGTCCTCGTCGCCATCGACGAGGAGGGCGGCGACGTCACCCGCCTGGAGGTCCGGGGCGGCTCCTCGTTCCCGGGCAACCTGGCCCTCGGCGCCGTGGACGACGTGGACCTGACCCGCGACGTCGCCCGCGAGCTGGGCCGCCGTCTCGCCGAGTGCGGGGTCAACCTCAACTGGGCCCCGTCCGCCGACGTCAACTCCAACCCGGACAACCCGGTCATCGGCGTACGGTCCTTCGGCGCCGACACCCACCTCGCCGCCCGGCACACCGCCGCGTACGTCGAAGGCCTCCAGGCCGCCGGCGTCGCCGCCTGCACCAAGCACTTCCCGGGCCACGGCGACACCAACGTCGACTCGCACCACGCGCTGCCGCGCATCGACGTGGACCTCGACACCCTGGCCGCGCGGGAACTCGTACCCTTCCGGGCCGCCATCGAGGCCGGCACCAAGGCCGTCATGAGCGCCCACATCCTGGTGCCGGCCCTGGACCCGACCCGCCCGGCCACCCTCAGCCCGCAGATCCTGACCGGTCTGCTGCGCAAGGAGCTCGGCTACGAGGGCCTCATCGTCACCGACGGCATGGAGATGAACGCCATCGCCGGGACGTACGGCATCGAGCGCGGCTCGGTGCTGGCCATCGCGGCCGGCGCCGATGCCATCTGCGTCGGCGGCGGGCTCGCCGACGAGGGCACCGTACTGAGACTGCGCGACGCGCTGGTCGCGGCCGTCCGCGAGGGCTCGCTCCCGGAGGAGCGCCTCGCCGAGGCCGCCGCCCGGGTCCGCTCGCTGGCGGAGTGGACCCGCCAGGTCCGCAGGGGCGCGCGGCCGGAGGGGAGCAGCGCGCCCGGGATCGGACTGGCGGCGGCCCGCCGCGCGGTGGTCGTGACGGGTTCGCCCAAGGCGGCTGCCCCGGTGAACGCCCCGTACATCGCCACGCTCACCCCGGTGGCGAACATCGCCGTCGGCGACGAGACCCCGTGGGGCGTGGCCGGGGAGGTGTCCGCGCTGGTCCCGGGCACCGAGTCGGGCGTGTACCCGCAGGGGTCGACCGCCGCCGACGTCCTGGCCGCCGCGGGGAACCGCACCGTCGTCGCGGTGGTCCGCGACGCGCACCGGCACCCCTGGATGACCGAGGCCCTGGACGCGCTCGTCGCGGCGCGGCCGGAGACGATCGTGGTCGAGATGGGGCTGCCGCGGGCCGAGCCGCGCGGTGCGCTGCACATCGCGACGCACGGCGCCGCCCGGGTCTGTGGGCGGGCCGCCGCGGAGATCATCGCGGGCGTCTAGCGGAGGACGTCCGGCGCAGGACGTCCGGCACAGGACACGGACCGGAGCCGGGCACCCGTCACGGGGGTGCCCGGCTCCGCCGCGTCCGGCCGCCGCGTCCGGGCCGCCGGGTGCGCGGATACGGCGAAGGCCGGGCCTTCCCATGGGGGGAGGACCCGGCCTTCGCCGTGCCTACGGGCCTACAGGCCCTGCCAGGCGGGCTTGTTGGCGTAGGTGTGGCGGAAGTAGTCCGCGAGCTTCAGCTTGGACGCGGCGGCCTCGTCCACGATCACCGTGGCGTGGCGGTGCAGCTGGAGCGCGGAGGCCGGCACGAGGGCGGACAGCGGGCCCTCGACGGTCTGCGCGACGGCCTCCGCCTTGCCCTCGCCGGTGGCCAGCAGGACCAGGTGGCGGGCGTCGAGGATGGTGCCGATGCCCTGGGTGATGACGTGGTGGGGCACCTGCTCTATGTCGTTGTCGAAGAAGCGCGCGTTGTCCACGCGGGTCTGCTCCGTCAGCGTCTTGATGCGGGTGCGGGAGGCGAGCGAGGAGCAGGGCTCGTTGAAGCCGATGTGCCCGTCCGTGCCGATGCCCAGGAGCTGGAGGTCCACGCCGCCGGCCGCGGCCAGGGCGCGGTCGTAGGCGTCGCAGGCGCCGACGATGTCCTCGGCCGAGCCGTCCGGGCCCATGAAGGAGGCCTCGGACAGGCCCAGCGGCTCCACGACCTCGCGCAGGACGACGGCGCGGTAGGACTCCGGGTGCCCGGCGGGCAGGCCCACGTACTCGTCGAGCTGGCAGACGCGGGCCTTGGAGGCGTCGACCAGTCCGGCCTTGACCTTGGCGGCGAGCGCCTCGTAGATGGGCAGCGGGGTAGAGCCGGTCGCCACGCCGAGCAGGGCGTCGGGCTTGCGGCGGACCAGAGCGGCCATGGCCTCCGCGATGAGCTCGCCGCCTGCCTTGGCGTCCGGGACGATGACAACTTCCACGCGGGGCCTGCCGATCTGGAGTGTGACGATTGTGGTATAGACCAATCTAGCAGAGGCGGTGCCCCGTTGCCGGGTCTTCGCGCACACTCCATGGTGGGCCGGATCCGCCGCTCCGGCCTCCCGGACCGGGCCCTGCCCGATCCGGGAGGCGCCCCCTACGGCAGCGAGAGCCGGAGCCCCCTCGGCAGCCGGTGGATGGGTCGCGTACGCCGCCCAGAGGGCCTCCGTGCCGCCCGGGACGCCGAACCCGGCCCCGACCGTGGAGGCGCGGCCCCGGGTCGCCCCCATGGCGCCCACGGCTTCATCGGGGCGACCCGGGAGTCCCGTCGGTCGGCACGGACGCGTGGGTGCGTGGGCGCCGGCGCGTCACGCCGGAGCGGTGCTGCAGGGGATGTCCCGCCAGTCGCGCGACGGCGCGGGCCGGGAAGAGCCGGAGGCAGTGGTGGAGGCGGTGGCGGAGCCGGCCCTGGGGGCCTGGTCGCAGGAGGGGCCGCATCGCCCCGGGCCGCATGCGCGGGGTCGCGTTCCTCGGGGTCGCATGCCTCTGTGTCGCATTCCTCTGGGCCACGGTGCCGAACGGGACCCTCAGCCCGCCCGGCACCGTAGCCCGGAGTACTTACGGTCGACGGGTGTGCGGTGCCCGACGGCCGGTGGGAGGTGACGCGCGGTCAGGGCAGATCGCGCGGCTTACCTCGATCCGTCCTCCTGTGCGGGGAGGGCGGAAGCTTGATGCAATTGTGGACTAGACCAATCTGTTCTGTCCATCCAATGACGGGACCCTGATTACCGTCACTTCCTCCAACCCTACGCGGAAGCGGGGTCTCCTGGATACTCCGGAGTATCGCGCTGAGGAAAGTCATGGCCCGTACCCGGGGTACGCTCGCCAGGTGCCCTCCATGAACGACCTCGTACGCCAGCACACCGCTCTCAGTGAAACCGACCTGGAGTGGCTCCACCTGCTGGTCTCGGAGTGGCAGCTGCTCTCCGACCTCTCCTTCGCCGACCTCGTGCTGTGGGTTCCCACGCTCGACGGCAGCCGGTACGTCTCGGTCGCACAGATGCGCCCGAACACCGGCCCCACCTCGTACCAGGACGACATGGTCGGCCACCTGGTCCCGCGCGGCCGCCGCCCGCTGCTCGACGCCGCGCTCGACGAGGGCCGCATCGTGCGCGAGGGGGACCCGGAGTGGCGCGAGGAGGTGCCGGTCCGCGTCGAGTCGATCCCCGTGCGCCGGGAGGGCCGGGTCCTCGGCGTGATCGCACGCAATACCAACCTGCTCACTGTGCGTACACCCAGCCGGCTGGAGCTCACCTACCTCCAGTCCGCCTCCGACCTGGCCCAGATGATCGCGGCGGGCTCCTTCCCGTTCCCCGGCCAGCAGGTCGACATGGACGCCTCCCCGCGCGTCGGCGACGGCCTGATCCGGCTCGACGCCGAGGGCGTGGTGACGTACGCGTCCCCGAACGCGCTCTCCGCCTACCACCGGCTCGGCCTCGCCTCCGACCTGGTCGGCCAGCACCTGGGCACCATCACCTCCGAACTCGCGCCCTCCCGCGGCCCGGTGGACGAGGCCCTGGTCAAACTCGCCAGCGGCTGGGCGCCGCGCGAGACCGAGGCCGAGGGCAGCGGCGGAGTCATCCAGCTGCGGGCCATCCCGCTCAAGCCCAAGGGCACCCGGATCGGCTCGCTCGTCCTGTGCCGCGACGTCACGGAACTGCGCCGTCGCGAACGTGAATTGATCACCAAGGACGCGACCATCCGGGAGATCCACCACCGGGTCAAGAACAACCTCCAGACCGTGGCCGCGCTCTTGCGCCTACAGGCCCGCCGCATGGATTCGCCGCAGGGGCGCGAGGCGCTGAACGAAGCCGTCCGCCGCGTCGGTTCGATCGCGATCGTGCACGAGACGCTGTCTCAGAACCTGGATGAGCGGGTCGAGTTCGACGAGATCGCCGACCGGGTGATCGCGATGGTCTCCGAGATCTCCCCGGGCAAGGTCGCCTGCCGGCGCACCGGCCGCTTCGGAATCCTGGACGCGGAGGTCGCCACCCCGCTGTCGATGGTGCTGACGGAGATCGTCCAGAACGCCCTGGAGCACGCCTTCACCCAGGGGGAGGGCGGCACCGTGGAGGTGTCCGCGGCCCGCTCGGGCAGTGGCCGCGACGACGCCCGGCTGCTGATCTCCGTGGTCGACGACGGCTGCGGTCTGCCCGAGGGGTTCGACCCCCAGCGGGCCGGCAACCTCGGGCTGCAGATCGTACGGACCCTGGTGGAGGGCGAGCTCGGCGGCACCTTCGACATGGTCGCGTCCGAGCCGCGCGGCACCAAGGTCGTCCTCGACATACCGGCCAGCCCGCAGAAGTAGCGCGTTGCACCGGTTACTCAGGGTGACGTCATGGGCTGCTCACCGGCCCCGGACAGCACTGAACCCCGGACCGAATGGTTTTCGGTACGGGGTTCAAGAGCACGTTGCTGAGCGCTTATATGGGTACTACGCGCTGCGGCTCGAGGCTCGAAAGTCGATGTCAGGCGGTTGCGTTGCGCGCCCGATTGCGAGCGGCGCGGCGCTTCATTGCGCGGCGCTCGTCCTCGCTGAGGCCGCCCCAGACACCGGAGTCCTGACCGGACTCGAGCGCCCACTGCAGGCACTGCTCCATGACGGGGCAACGGCGGCAGACGGCCTTGGCTTCCTCGATCTGCAGCAGCGCAGGACCGGTGTTGCCGATGGGGAAGAAGAGTTCCGGGTCTTCCTCGCGGCAAACGGCGTTGTGACGCCAGTCCATGGCTGCTCCATCTCCTTGTATTGCGGGCAGGTTGCTTGTGAATGTGAACGCTTTCACGAATCCCTTCGTGAGGGAAGGGAGACCGCCCAGTTTGGGGGAAAACTCGCCCTGGGCTGCCGAAGATTCGTGGAGGGGTTCTGGCGGTCTGTGTGGGTGCCGGGTTCTGCGGGCTGTCCCGATCGCCATGTAGAGATTCGCAAACCTCGGACGGGGATACAACCCCTTCCGGAAAGTTTTTTTTGATTCGTCGGTGTCTACTAGGTCACAGCCCTACTTCCTAGGGGTGGACCGGCGTGTAAACGTTCGAGTGAAAGGCCTTTCGGCCCTTCCGCTCACACAATCACACGCAGTGCACGGCGTACGCCTGTGAACCGAACGCTGGTGCGCAGCCCGAGGTGGTCTCCGTCCATCTGGAACGGAAGCGGCACCTTCGAATGCAAGGTGAAGTCCGTCAGATCGTGCAGAGACACCGCATGCTTGCCGTGCGGACCGCGCTCAGGAGTCGAGGTCAGGAGCTGTGTCGCGTAGCGGGCGACCGCCGGAGTTGACAAACGGTCCAGTGCCAATACGTCAAGCGCAGTATCGAACGACGCCTCCGGGGAGGCGTAAAGCGGCCGGTTGCCCAGGTATGTCCAGGGCGAGGTGTTGCACACTATCGACAGCACCAGGTCCGTCACCGGATCCGCGCCGGGCCGCTCCAGCGTCACCGTGCCGTGCCGGCGGTTGGGCTCTTCCCAGAACTGGCGCATCAGCTGTCGCACGTACAGGGCATGGGTCGAACGCTTGCCCCGTTCCCGCTGCTGTTCGACGCGGCCCACCACGCCCGCGTCGAAGCCGAAGCCCGCGCAGAAGGTGAACCAGCGCGCCGGAACCGACTCGTCCTCCGTGCCCGGGGTGCCGGCGGCGAGCCCCAGGCCGACCGTTCGTTCGCGCCGCTCCCGCAGTGCGTCCAACAGGGCGCCGGTCGCCTCGACCGCGTCGTTGGGCAGGCCGAGTGCGCGGGCGAAGACATTGGTGGAGCCGCCGGGGACCACCGCGAGTCCGGGCAGCCGGTCCGGATCGGGTCCCTCGTGCAGCAGCCCGTTGACCACTTCGTTGACGGTGCCGTCACCGCCCAGGGCCACCACCAGGTCCATACCGGTCTCGGCCGCCCTGCGGCCCAGGTCCCGGGCGTGGCCGCGGTATTCGGTGGTGACGGCCTCCAGCTTCATCTCGCTGGCGAGCGCGTGGGTCAGGACGTCGCGCGTGCGCGCACTGGTGGTCGTCGCTGCTGGGTTGGCCACGAGGAGTGCACGCATGGGCGTCAGCCTACCGACCCCTTCCGGCGCCGCCCATACTGGCCGTCCCCTCCGGGTGCGGGAGGGGCGCGGCTACGCTGCTGGGGTGAGTACGAAGCCCACCCCCACCGAGTCCGCCGTCCCCGTCGCGCTGCCCCGCCGGCTGACCGCTGCCGCCGCGCTGACCGCGCTGGAGGGGCTGGCCCTGGCCGGGCCCGGCATCGCCGACCTCTACACGGCCGTCTTCGGCGGCGGCGATTCCCTGCAGGCCGCGACCGGCGGGGTCACCCTGCTCGTCCTGGCCGCACTGCCGCTGGTCGCGGCGCGCGGGCTGTTCCTGGGCCGCCGCTGGAGCCGCGGCCCGGCGCTGATCACCCAGCTGATGTCCCTGCCGGTCGCCTGGATGCTGTGGACCGCGGGAGGGACGATGAAGGTCGCCGGCGTGGCGCTGGCCATGGCCGCCGTGGCCGTCACGGCCCTCCTGGTGAACCAGAAGGCCACCGAGGCGCTGGGAATCGGGCCCGCGGAGCAGGCCCGATAACCCGTACGACCGGCTCTTCTACTCCTCGACCAAGAGCTTCTCGCGGAGCTGGGCCAGGGTGCGGGCCAGCAGCCGGGAGACGTGCATCTGTGAGATGCCGACCTCCTGGGCGATCTGCGACTGGGTCATGTTGCCGAAGAACCGCAGCAGCAGGATCCGCTTCTCCCGCGGCGGCAGCCCTTCGAGCAGCGGCTTGAGGGACTCGCGGTACTCGACGCCTTCCAGCGCCTCGTCCTCCGAGCCCAGGGTGTCCGCGACCGCCGGCGACTCGTCGTCGGTGTCCGGGACGTCCAGCGAGAGCGTGCTGTAGGCATTGGCCGATTCCAGGCCCTCCAGCACCTCCTCCTCGGAGATCCCCAGCCGTTCCGCCAGTTCGTGCACCGTGGGGGAGCGGCCGTGCTGCTGGGACAGTTCCGCCGTCGCCGTGGTCAGCGAGAGCCGCAGCTCCTGCAGGCGCCGGGGGACCCGTACCGCCCAGCCCTTGTCGCGGAAGTGGCGCTTGATCTCGCCGACCACGGTGGGCGTGGCGTACGTGGAGAACTCGACCCCGCGGTCCGGGTCGAAGCGGTCCACCGACTTGATCAGGCCGATGGTGGCGACCTGGGTCAGGTCGTCCAGCGGCTCGCCGCGGTTGCGGAAGCGCCGGGCCAGGTGTTCGACCAGCGGCAGGTGCATCCGTACGAGCCGGTTGCGCAGCTCCGCCTTCTCCGGCGAGCCGTCGGGCAGCGCCCGGAGCTCGATGAAGAGGGCCCGCGCGCCGCTGCGGTCACGCGGATCAGGCAGGGGTACCGGCGCCGTGAACACCGGAGCCCGGAGGGCTTCGGTGGTGTCCGCGGCCGGTGCTGTGTCCGCGGCCGGGGCCGCCGGCGGGGCCGTGGCAGCGGCCCCCGGTGGCTGGACCGGCAGTGTTTGGTCGTGCTGGTTCTCGCTCACAGGGCCCGCCCGTCGCTCCGCCGAGTCCAAAAAGCCGTTTTCCGCATCCGTGTCAGCCGGGTGCGGCCGGGCGTGCTGCTGCTCCGGAATGCCGCCGTCGACCTCGTGTCCTACCCGGGGCCGATCCCCGCCCCGCACCGGGACCTCCCCGCCGCTCACGCCGGGCCTGGTCCCGCGCCGCGCTGTTTGTAGAGGCTGATGCTCACCGTCTTGTTCTCCTCGACCGTGGCCTCGACCTTCCCGGCGAGTGCCGAGAGGACCGTCCACGCGAACGTGTCGCGCTCCGGCGCCCGGCCGTCGGTGGTCGGGGCGGAGACGGTCACCTCCAGCGAATCGTCCACCAACCGGAAGACGCAGCTGAGGACGGAGCCGGGCACGGCCTGTTGGAGCAGGATCGCGCAGGCCTCGTCCACCGCGATGCGGAGGTCCTCGATCTCGTCGAGGGTGAAGTCCAAACGTGCCGCGAGGCCGGCCGTGGCCGTCCGCAGCACAGACAGGTAGGCACCCGCAGCGGGCAGCCGGACTTCCACGAAGTCCTGGGTCCCGGGCTCGCCTGCGATCTGGGACACCCTCACCTCCAAGGTGGTACGAGCTCTGTTCGCCGGTGACGCTATCGCGATCCGGGCGATCGTGTCGCGGCACCCCTGTCGGAGGGTGCAGAACCCCGTCGAACATAGCTGGCCGAGAGGCCGTACCTGCGACCAGTGACTGATGGTAAGCCCATGGGGACGCACAGTGGCTAGGGGTCTGCGGGCCCAAATCAGGGGAACCGGCGGAGGGTTGATCTACCCCGGTTCAGACGATCGAACCGTCGACAAAACACCATCGCCAGGTCTCGCCCGGTTCGAAGCTGCGCATCACCGGATGTCCGGTCTCCCGGTGGTGCGCCGTGGCGTGCCGATGGGGCGAGGAGTCGCAGCAGCCGACGTGCCCGCACCCCAGGCACAGCCGGAGCTGGACGGGATGGCTGCCGAGCGCCAGACATTCGGGGCAGGTCTGGGCAAGCGGGACCGGCTCGGGGCGCGGCAGTTCGGGAACGTGGGTGCACTCGCTCATGATGGCCAGCGTACTGAGGTGCGGGCGCCCGGGATGACATGACTCAAGCGAGGATGATCTTCGATGGAGGTATTGCCGCTGGTGGCGCTGGTCGCCGGCTGTGCGATCGTCGCGGGCCTGGCCCGCCGCACCCCGGTGCCGGCGCCGCTGCTGCTGGTCGCCGCCGGACTGGCCGCGGCCTATGTGCCGGGCGTGCCCGAGTACGACCTGGACCCGCACATCGTGCTGCCGCTGCTGCTCCCGCCGCTGCTCTACACGGCCGCGGTGGACAGCTCGTACCTGGACCTGCGGGCGAACATCCGGCCCGTGGCGCTGCTCTCGGTGGGGTACGTGCTCTTCGCGACCGTCGCCGTCGGGTACGCGGCGTACCTGCTGGTGCCGGGGCTCTCGCTGCCGGTGGCGCTGGTGCTGGGGGCGGTCATCGCCCCGCCCGACGCGGTCGCGGCCACGGCCATCGCACGCAAGCTCGGACTGCCGAACCGGATCACGACCATCCTCCAGGGTGAGTCCCTGGTCAACGACGCCACCGCGATCACCGCGTTCAAGGTCGCGCTGGCGGCGGCGGTCGGGACGAGCGCCGGCTGGACGGACGGGATCCGGGAGTTCCTGACGGCCTCGGTGGGCGGGGTCGCGGTCGGCCTGCTGCTGATGGTCCCGATCCACGTCCTGCGCAAGAAGCTGCGCGAACCGCTCCTGCAGAACACCCTGTCGCTACTGATCCCCTTCGTGGCCTACGCGGCGGCCGAGCGGGTGCACGCCTCGGGAGTGCTGGCGGTGGTGGTGGTCGCGCTGTACCTCGGTCACCGCAACTGGCAGGTCGACTTCGCGACCCGGCTCCAGGAGGAGGCGGTCTGGAAGATGGTCGCCTTCATCCTCGAATCGGTGGTCTTCGCGCTGATCGGGCTCCAGCTGCCGGTCGTGCTGAAGGGGCTGGGGGAGTACGAGGGCCCGGCCGCGGCGGGCTATGCGGTGGTGGTGTTCCTCGTCGTGGTCGCGGCCCGCTTCGCGTGGGTCTTCCCGGCGACGTTCCTGCCGAGGCTCTCGCAGCGGATCCGCACGCGCGAGCCGGAGACGAGCTGGAAGGCTCCGGTCGTCGTGGGCTGGGCGGGCATGCGGGGCGTGGTCTCGCTGGCGATCGCCTTCTCCGTGCCGATGAGCGTGCCGCACCGGAACCTGATCCTGTTCCTGACCTTCACGACGGTGATCGGCACGCTGGTGGTCCAGGGCCTGACCCTGCCGCCGCTGATCCGGCTGCTGCGGCTGCCGCCCAAGGACACCCACGCCGAGACCCTGGCGGAGGCCCAGGCCCAGAGCGAGGCCTCGCGGGCGGCGGAGGACCGCCTGACGGAACTCCTGGCCTCCCCCGCGAACGCCCTCCCGCCCCCGCTGGCGGACCGGCTGCGCACGGTGCTGGAGCGGCGCCGCAACGCGGTGTGGGAGCGGCTGGGGGAGGTCAACGCGGTGACGGGCGAGTCCGCGGACGACGTCTACCGCCGCCTGGCGGGGGAGATGATCGAAGCGGAACGCGAGGTCTTCGTCTCCCTGCGCGACGCCCGCCGCATCGACGACGAAATGCTCCGGGCCCTGCTGCGCCGCCTGGACCTGGAGGAGGCGGCGGCGTACCGGGAGGAGGCGGGCTGACGGCGCGGCGCGGGCCCGCCCGGCGGGCTACGGGCGGCCCGTGACGACCGCCGTCAGGGTGGTGCCGCGGGGGAAGGCGTCCTCGCGGGTCAGGGCGAGCAGGGCCCACAGGAGCTTCGCCACGTAGATCCGCTCCACCGGCAGGCCGTGGCGGGCCTCGAAGTCCGCCGCGAACTCGGCCAGCTCGGCGGGGACCCGGGCGTAGCCCCCGTGGGCGTAGCCCTCGGCCAGCGACCAGTCGCCCGCCGGGCCGCCGAAAGCGGCCGTCTGGAGGGAACGTATCTCCGCCTCCAGGAAGCCGCCCCCGACCACCGGCACCCCCACCGCCCGCTGGCCCGCGCCGAGTCCCGCCGCCAGCCCGGCCAGCGTGCCCCCGGTCCCGCAGGCCACGGCGGCCACGTCGCAGGCGCCGCTCAGCTCGCGGCCCAGCTCGGCGCAGCCGTGCAGGGCGAGTGCGTTGCTGCCGCCCTCGGGGATCACGTAGGCCCCCTCGGCGCCCGCCAGCGCGGGCAGCCCGGCCTTGTCCCGGTAGGCCGACCGCGGCACGAAGTGCAGCCTCATGCCGTCCGCCGCGCACCGGGCCAGCGAGTCGTTCAGCGGCCGCCCCGCGAGCTCGTCCCCCCGTACGATCCCGACCGTCGCCAGCCCCAGCAGCCGGCCGGCCGCGGCGGTGGCCCGGAGGTGGTTGGAGTAGGCCCCGCCGAAGGTCACGAGCTCCGGGTACCCGCCCGCGACGGCGGCCCGCAGATTCGGCGCGAGCTTGCGCCACTTGTTGCCGGGCAACTCCGGATGGACCAGGTCGTCCCGCTTGAGCAGCAGCCGCACCCCGTGCGCGGCGAACCGCTCGTCACGGACCTCCCGCAGCGGCGAGGCCGGGCGGGGGCGCAGGATCAGGTCGGGGTCGGGGCCGGGGGTGACTGAACGTTCCACCCGCCCATTGTGTGCCGCACCCGACCGTTCCGTCGCACGTCAGAGCGGGTCTGCCCCGGACGGCCGCCCCGGCAGCTACTTCAGGCGCTCCTCGACGCGGGTGCGCATCGAGGCCATCGTGAAGCCCTTCGGGTCGATCTTGCCCGGGCGCCATTCCAGGTGGCCGACGACCGAGCGGGCGGTCCAGCCGTGGGCGCGGCACAGGGCGGCCGACGCACGGGCCATCGCGTCGAGTTGGAGGGCCGGCCAGGGGTCCTTGCCGTCGCCGAGGTTCTCGCACTCGAAGCCGTAGAAGTGGCGGTTGCCGTCGGTGTTCGCGTGCTGGTCGGGCGGGAGGCGCTTCTCCGCGATCACCGCCGCCAGGACGTCGGAGTCGCCCGCGCCGGCGTGGTTGGCGCGGCCGTGGCCGACCAGGTGGACCCGGCCGTCCTTGGTGATCACGCCGTGGCAGAGCGGGCCGGGGAGGTCTGCGTGGCCGTCGCGGCAGAGCTGGACGGTGTACGCGGTCCCGTGGGTGACGGTGTGGTGGAGCATCACCCCGTGCACCGGCCCCCAGGGGCCCTTGTGGTTGCGGTTGTGGGTGCGCCAGCCGCCGACTTCGACGACCGTCAGGCCCTCGGCCCGCAGGGCGCCGATGAACCGGTCCGCGGACAGGGGTGCGGCCATGACCGCCTCCTTTTGGCTGTGAGTAGTCAGGTGATTACTCAACGTGTAGCGGAGGTGGTCATTCCGTCGCAAGGGCGCGCACCCGGCGCACGGATCAGGCCGAGGCGAGCCACAGGTCGGGGCCGAAGACCTCGTAGTGGATGTCCGCGGGAGCCACGCCCTTGGCGATGAGCTGTTCGCGGGCCGCCCGCATGAAGGGGAGGGGGCCGCAGAGGTAGGCCTTGGTGCCGGGGGCGACCGGGACGGCGGTGAGGTCGAGGCGGCCTTCGTGATCGCCGGGCTCGGCGTCGGCCTCGTACCAGAAGTGCGCCGAGGCGTCGGGGAGCTTGTGGGTCAGGGCGCGGTGGTCGGTGCGCAGGGCGTGGTCGGCGGGGGAGTGGTCGGCGTGCAGGACGGTGACCGGGGCCGTGTGCGCGGTGTCGGCCAGGTGTTCCAGCATGGAGAGCATCGGGGTGCAGCCGATGCCGGCCGAGGCCAGGATCCCCGGTGCGGTGGTGTCCTGGAGGACCAGGTCGCCGTAGGGGGTCGAGACGCGCAGGGTGTCGCCGGTGCGGATCTCGGCGTGCAGGTGGTTGGAGACCTCGCCGTCGGGGCCGGTGGCGGCCGGGCCGTGGACCCGCTTGACGGTGATGGAGCGGATGGGGGAGCCAGGGGCGCTGGAGAGGCTGTACTGGCGGATCTGGCGAGCCCCGTCGGGGAGTTCGACCTGGACGGAGACGTACTGGCCGGGCTTGAAGCCGGGCGCCGGGGAGCCGTCGGCCGGGGTGAGGTGGAAGGTGGTGCAGTCCGCGGTCTCCTCGATGCGGGCGGCGACCGTCCAGGTGCGCCAGACGTCGCCGGCGAGGACCTGCTGCTCGGCGTAGAGGCGTTCCTCGATGGTGATGAGGGCGTTCGCCATGAGCCAGTAGACCTCGTCCCAGGCTGCGGCGACCTCGGGGGTGACGGCCTCGCCGAGGATCTCCACGATCGCCTCGAAGAGGTGCTTGTGGACGATCGGGTACTGCTCGCGGGTGACGCCGAGGGAGGCGTGCTTGTGGGCTATGCGGCTGAGCATCACGTCGGGGCGGGCGCCGGGCTGGTCGACCAGGTGGGTCGCGAAGGCGGCGATGGAGCCGGCGAGGGCCTGCTTCTGGAGCCCGGCGTTCTGGTTGCCGCGGTTGAAGAGGTCGCGGATCAGTTCGGGGTGGGCCGCGAAGAGCTTCCCGTAGAAGAGCTCCGTGATGTCGCCGATGGCCGCGCCCACGGCGGGCAGGGTGGCTCGTACGGTCGCGGTCGACTTCTCGGAAAGCATTCGGGTGACTCCTCGGGTCGGGGTGGATCGCAAAACTGGAATGTGAAATGCGTATTTATGAACAGACGGCGCGGGTGTCTGTGGCGATACGGATCTGTGTTCGAAACGTCTGCGGACATCAGGTTATGCGGGTCCAGTGCCGGTGTGAATCGGCCATCCGGCCCCCGTCGTCAGGGTCTTCCGGCCCCCGTCGATCCGCCCGAAATGCCCAGCAGGAGCGGACCGGTCGGGGCTGCGACCAGGTCGTTCACCGTCAGTGGGTCCAGGGAGGCGAAGAAGGCCTCCTGAGCCCGGCGCAGCGCCCCGCGCAGGATGCACGCGCTCCGCAGTGGGCACGCGACGGTGCCGTCGCAGTCCACGACGTCGCCGGCGCCCTCCAGCTCGCGGATCACCCCGCCCACCGAGGCGGCACGCCCGGCGGGGGTCAGGGTGAGGCCGCCGCCGCGTCCGCGGCGGGCTTCGACCAGACCGAGATGCTGCAGCTTGGCGACCACTTTGGCGGTGTGGGTGTACGGGACCTCCATCGTGGCCGCCACGTCACGGGTGGTCGGGAGGTCCTCCCCCGCGACGGCCAGGCGCATCAGGACGCGCAGGGCGAGGTCGGTGAATCGGGTCAGCCGCATGGGGTCAGCGTAGAAAACTTGCATCCAGGGTGCAAATTAAAGAGAGGTCATCGCGCGGGATGGCTGAAACGGGTGGGGTCCAAGTGCCTCATGGGGCGGGAGTTGAACTCAGGAGAATGCCCAGCCACGAACGGAGTAGTCCCACCCTTTTGTGTAATGGTCCGACCACGTTCCGTGCTGACAGGCTCCTCCCGCAGATTCATGGAGTGATCGAAGGGGAAATTCATGTCGGTCCAGGCAGGTTCCGAATCCGAGACCCAGGCACCGCAGCGCAGTCTGGGGACATCGGCCGCGCGGAACTTGGCAACCACGACCAAGTCCGCGCCGCAGATGCAGGAGATCACCTCGCGGTGGCTCCTGAAGATGCTCCCCTGGGTGTCCGTCCAGGGCGGCACGTACCGGGTCAACCGGCGACTGAGCTACTCGGTCGGCAACGGCATCGTGGAGTTCATCAAGACCGGCACGCAGGTGCAGGTGATTCCGGCGGAGCTGGGGGAGCTCCCCGTGCTGCGCGACTACGACGACCCCGAGGCGCTGGCCGAACTCGCCGCGCGCTGCCACCAGATCGACTTCGAGCCGGGCCAGGAGCTCACCTCCTTCGGTAGCCCCGCCGACAAGGTGTTCCTGCTCGCCCACGGGCGCATCGACCAGATCGGCCCCGGCCCCTACGGTGACGACGCCGTCCTGCAGACCGTCGCCGACGGGGCCTTCTTCGGCGAGGACTCCCTCGTCGACGAGGAGGCCATCTGGGAGTACACCGCCCGCGCCGCCACCGCCGGCACCGTGCTCGTCCTCTCCCGCCAGGACTTCCAGATCCTCGCCGACCGCGTCGACTCGCTGCGGGCGCACGTGGACTCCGTACGGGCCCTGCCCGAGCAGCGCACCAACAAGTACGGCGAGGCCGCCATCGACCTCTCCGCCGGCCACCAGGGCGAAGCCGTCCTGCCGGGCACCTTCGTCGACTACGAAGCCCGCCCGCGCGAGTACGAACTCTCCATTGCGCAAACGGTCCTGCGCGTCCACACCCGCGTCGCCGACCTGTACAACCAGCCGATGAACCAGACCGAGCAGCAGTTGCGGCTCACGGTCGAGGCGCTGCGCGAGCGCCAGGAGCACGAGATGCTCAACAACCGCGACTTCGGCCTCCTGCACAACGCCGACTACGACCAGCGCATCCAGTCCCACGACGGAGCGCCCAGCCCCGACGACATGGACCAGCTGCTCAGCATGCGGCGCGGATCCAAGTTCTTCCTGGCACACCCCAAGGCCATCGCCGCCTTCGGGCGCGAGTGCAACAAGCGCGGGCTGTACCCGGAGTCGGTCGAGATCGGCGGGCACCGGGTGCCGTCCTGGCGCGGGGTCCCGATGTTCCCGTCCAACAAGATCCCGATCAGCGACGCCCGTACGACCTCCATCCTCTGCATGCGCACCGGCGAGGACGAGTCGGGCGTGATCGGCCTGCACCAGCCCGGGATCCCGGACGAGATCGAGCCGAGCACCTCGGTGCGGTTCATGGGGATCAGCGAGCAGGCGATCATCTCGTACCTGGTCACCACCTACTTCTCCGCCGCGGTACTGGTGCCGGACGCGCTCGGCGTCCTGGAGAACGTCGAGATCGCCCGCTGGAGCTGACCCGGCCGGCTCCGGCGCTGACGCCGGAGCGAAGGGACCGACGTAAAACGGGGCAGGACGGGACGGAGCGCACACGCCATGTCGACCACTGAGGCGATCACCACCAGCGAGGGGCAGGAAGCCGCCGTCCTGCTGGAGCGGACGAGAGAAACGGTCAACCCCGAACTTCGCCGGACCGTGGAGAGCCTGCCCGGCTCGATGCGGCGCGTGGCGATGTACCACTTCGGCTGGGAGCACGAGGACGGCACCCCGGCGGCGGGCAGCACCGGCAAGGCCATCCGGCCCGCCCTGGTGCTCGCCGCCGCGCAGGCCCTGCGCGGGGACGGGGTGGCCGGGGGCGCCGTACGGGCGGCGGTGGCCGTGGAGCTGGCGCACAACTTCACGCTGCTGCACGATGACGTCATCGACAAGGACGTGCGCAGGCGGGGTCGGCCGACGGCCTGGACGGTCTTCGGCACGTCGGACGCGATCATCACCGGCGACGCGATGATGGCGCTCGCGCTGCGGCTGCTCGCCGAGGACCCGCATCCGGCCTCGGCGGCGGCCTCGGCGCGGCTCGCCGCCTGCATCGTCGAACTGTGCGCGGGCCAGCAGGCGGACTGCGCCTTCGAGCAGCGCCCCAGCGTCTCCCTCGACGAGTGCCTGATCATGGCGACGGCCAAGACCGGAGCCCTGCTGGGCTGCGCGTGCGCGCTCGGCGCGCTGTACGCGGGGGCCGGCCCGGACGAGGTCGACGCCATGGACGCCTTCGGCCGGGAGGCCGGGCTGGCCTTCCAGCTCATCGACGACCTGATCGGTATCTGGGGGGACCCCGGCCACACGGGCAAGCCCGCCGGGGCCGATCTGCTCGCCCGCAAGAAGTCCCTCCCGGTCGTGGCCGCCCTCACCTCGGGCACCACGGCGGGGGAGGAACTGGCCGCGCTGTACGCGGGTCCCATGAACGGGGACGACGTGGGCAGGGCCGCCGCGGCGGTGGAGCGGGCCGGCGGGCGGGACTGGGCGCAGGCCCATGCCGCCGACCGGATGGGGCGGGCGGTGCAGCAGCTGTCGCGGGCCGTCCCGGACCTCGGGGCGGCGGGCGGGCTGCTGGCGCTGGCGGAGTTCGTGACGCGGCGTACGAAGTGACCGCGTAGGGGGCATGGGGGACCCCGGAGGCCTGTTCCGGCACCGCACGGTGCCGGAACGGGCCTTTCTGCGTCGGTGGGGCAACTCTAGGATCACTCACGGTTGTTGACGCGTGAGTGATGTGAAGGGTGTGACCCATGGGGCTGGAGATACGTCAAGCCGGGCAGTCGGACCGGGACGCCGTGGCGCGGCTGCTCGACGAGGCCTTCCGCACCGATCCCGTGAGCAGCTGGGTGTTCCCGGACCCGGAGCACCGGGCCGCGGTGCACGGGAAGTTCCTGGGCGTCTTCGTGGACGTGGCGCTGGCCGAGGGTCGGATCGACTACGCGGTGGACGGTTCGGCGGCGGCACTGTGGCTGCGGATCCCGGCGGCCGATCCGGAGGGCGAGCACGTCGAGGACGAGATCCCGGCGAAGATGCGGGCCGTGGCCGACCCGGACAACGAGCGGTGCGAGCTGGTGGGTCGGCTCACGGGTGCGGTGCACCCGATGGCGGAGGAGCACGAGTACCTGCTGATGATCGCGGTCGCCCCCGGGCGGCAGGGCGAGGGGCTGGGCACGGAGCTGATCCGGCCGGTGCTGGAGCGCTGCGACCGCGAGGGCGTGCCGGCGTACCTGGAGGCGAGCAGCGAGCGCAGCAAGGGGCTGTACGAGCGGCTGGGCTGGCAGTTCACGGGCGAGGCGGTGCGGCTGCCGGACGGTCCGCCGATGTGGCCGATGTGGCGCAAGCCGCAGTGATTCCCGATCGCCGGCACATGACCCCTTGCCGAACCACTTCAGCTGAAGTACTTTGATCGACGTGCCTCGATGGGGGTGCACTGTCGAACGGAAGAGAATCGCTTGCGCAAGCTCACGTACTTCATCGCCACCTCGGTCGACGGCTTCATCGGAGCCCCGGACGGCGATACCGATTTCATCTACAGCTACCTCGACGGCGAGTTCATCGATCACCTCAAGGCCGAGTACCCGGAGACCATCTCCACCCCGGGGCGCGCCCAGCTCGGGATCGCGGACGCCGAACCCAAGCACTTCGACACGGTGCTCATGGGCCGCGGTACGTACGAGCCCGGCCTCAAGCAGGGCCTGACCAGCCCGTACGGACACATGCGCGAGCAGTACGTGGTCTCGCGCTCGCTCACCACCGCACCGGACCCGGCGGTCCGGCTGATCGAGGGTGACCTGGTGGCGAAGGTCCGTGAACTGAAGGCCCAGGACGGGCTCGGCATCTGGCTGTGCGGCGGAGCGGACCTCGCGGGGCAGCTCATCGACGAGATCGACGCGTTCGTCGTCAAGACGTACCCGGTCTTCGTCGGCACCGGCATGCCGATGTCGCGCGCCGGGTTCGGGTCGCGCCCCCTGGAGCTGACCGGGTTCAAGGCCCTCGGCGGCGGCCAGGTCGTCACCTCGTACGCCGTCAAGCGCTGACCCGCCGAAGCGGCGAAACCGGCCTACCGTGGAGGTATGGCCGGTGAACAGCGGGAACAGCGGGAACAGCGGGCACACGGGACGGTCGCCCCGCGGGCCGGGCACGACCAGCAGTCGTGCCCGGCCTGCGGGAGCCCCGTCGACACGATGGTCGGACGGCGCAAATCCCTGGGGATCTTCGTCCCGGCGTGGACCCCCGGTCCCTGTCGGAACCGGGAGTGCACGGCGTACGAGCCCGGGTACGAGGAGCCCCCGATCGAGGGATCCCGGGCCGAAGGGGCCTAGCCCTTCGCGTCCAGACCGGACGCGACGAGCCCGTTCGCCCACAGCTGGTTGACGCGCGAGCGCTCGGCGGAGTTCGGGTTGGCGTTCGTGCAGGAGGTGCCGGGGCCGCCGCCGGACATCAGCTCGCTGCAAGGACCCGAGTAGTGGTCCGGCAGGCCGAGCACGTGGCCGGTCTCGTGCGCGGTCACGCGGGTGGAGTTGTACTGCTGGTTCTGCCGGTAGTCCAGGAAGATGTAGCCCCGGCCGTGGCCGTCCGTGCTCGCGTAGGAGCCGCGCGAGTCGTTGCCCTCGTAGTACGAGAAGTTCCCGCCCGAGGACACCTCCTGCAGTTTGACGTTGACCACCGAGCCGTTCCAGATCTGCGTGGAGCGCGCTATCTGGGTGCGGAAGCTGGGCGCGTTGCGGGTGTTGTAGGTGACGGTGACGGCCGCCAGGCCCGGGGCCGCGGCGCGCTGCTCGGCCACCGCGCGCTGCACGGCCTCGAAGAAGGCGCGGTTGGCGGCCTGGTTCTCCTTCGACTGCTCGTACGCGGCGTACGTGGCCGGGCTGCCGGCGCCCGGGGAGGCCGAGGCGGTGGCGCCCGGGACGACGGCGCCGAGGACGGCGGCGATGCCGAGGCCGACGGCGGACAGAGTGGTCTTGCGGGAGTGGCGCATGTGGGGGACTCCTGCTCATCCGGTGCGGTGGGGGGTCGTTCGGTACCGGAGTCTGCGGGAGCGGGAGGGGTCGGCGGATGATGTCAGACCCCGATAACGCCGGACTATCAGGAGGGTTTCGGAAGCCCAACACCCATGAGAATGGCGGGATTCGAGGGGATACCGGTTACTGGTGCGGTCGGCTCGGCCCGGCCTACTCTCGGGGCATGGAGCTTGAGGTCAGGCACCTGCGCGCCCTGTGCGCCATCGCCGACGCCGGCAGCCTGCACAAGGCCGCCCGGCAACTCGGCGTGAGCCAGCCCTCCCTGACGACCCAGTTGCGCCGCATCGAACGCGCCCTGGACGGGGAGCTGTTCCTGCGCGAGCGCACCGGATGCCGGCCGACTCCCTTCGGGCGCACCATACTCGGGCGGGCGCGACCGCTCCTGGCCGAGATGGCCGCCCTGGTCGCGGAGGCCCGGGCGCTGTCGCAGGGGCCCCGGCTGCGGATCGGCTCGACGGCCAGCCGCGCCCTGCCCGGCTGGCTGCGGCGGCTGCACCGGCGGCTGCCCGACACGGAGACCGACCTGATGGTCGACGTGTCCGCCAACGCGTTGCTGCGGATGACGGCTTCGGGCCGGCTCGACGTGGCGTTCGTGCACGAGGTGGAGGGCAGCCCGCTGCGGGTGCCGGCCGGGCTGGAGTTACGGGTGCTGATGGAGCGGGAACCGCAGTTCGTGTCCATGTCCCGGGACCATCCTGCGGCGGCGCGTGCCGTGGTGGAGCTGCGCGACCTCGCCGCCGACCGGTGGACCGTGGACCCGTCGGTGGACGGCGAATGGGACGGCCTGCGCCGGGTCCTCGCGGGCGCCGGCCTCGACCCGCCCCTGCTGCACGCCGATTACCACACGGCCGCCTCGCTGATCGCCTCCGGCGAGGCCGTCGCCCCCTGCCAGCCCACCTCCGGAATGCGCGAGGACATGGCGATCCGGCCGCTCTCGGGCGATCCGCTCGCCGTACGCCTCCTCCTCGCGACCCGCCCCGGGGTGCACGCGCAGGTGTCCGACGGGGTGTACGAGGACCTGCGCGCGGCCTACCGCGAAGCGGCGCTGGAGACTCCGCCCTACCGGGCCTGGCTGCGCCGCAACGCGAGCCCGCTGCTGGCGGCGTAGGGGGCGGCCGACAGGTCCTAGGCGCGGCGGCGGGCCCGGTCGTAGGCCAGGGCGGCCGCGCCGTGGGTCACCAGGACGGTGCCCGCGGCCAGCCAGCCCGGACTGCGGCGGCGGGCCGCCCACATCATCAGGGGGGCTCCGGCGGCCAGTTGGGCCGCACCCGCCAGGCGCGCCTTGGGGCCCCGGAGCCACGGGCCCAGGGGGCTGTCCTCGACCACCGCGAGCTCCGCCCGCACCGTGTCGCGCCAGCCCGCCCACTCCACCCGCTCCGCCGCCGGTGCGACCCGGGCCGCCTCCCGCAGCCGGTCGGCGGGTTCGCCCGGGTTCAGGCCCGCCGGGAGCGCCAGCCCTGCGCGGGCCAGCAGTGCGACGACGCCGAGCAGTCGGGACTCGCCGTCCGCCGCCTCGTCGGGGCGGGTCAGGCGCTCCAGTTCCTCCAGGTCCAGCACCGGGTCCAGTCCGAGCCGCGCCGCCAGCACCCGCATGGCGTCTGCGTCCGGGGCGTCCCGCTCGCCGTGCGGACGGCCCGCCGCGTCCCACTCGTAGGCCGCGGACCGGCGGAATCCGGAGGACAGTACGAAGCCGGTCCGGCCCTCCTCCCACCACAGGCTCAGCACCGGCCAGTTGGAGCTCAGTGCGACCGCCGCGCCCCAGCCCGCCATGACCTCGGCCACGGATTCCGTGCCGCCGAGCCAGGGCTCGGCCTCGGGCACCAGCACGCTCCACTCGCCGGCGGGGGCCAGCAGCAGGCGTTCGCGCAGGATGTGCGCGGCGGGTCGGGCGGCGAGGGGCTCGGTGCGGCAGAGCAGCAGTCCGCCCGCCGTGGTCTGGGAGATCGACATGTCCACACGCTAAGCCAAAACGGCCCAAAGTGATGATTTTGGATCATCCTGACGCGCTTGACTTCCCGCAACCGCGATATATCGTGTTAGTCAGAAGACGCGATATGTTGCGTGCACGTACGCCGAGGAGGGTCAGCACCATGGCAGAGGCAGCGCGGGATCCGCAGAATCCGCAAAACCCGCAAAACCCGCAAAAAACATGGTCGGTCGCCGCACCACAGAAGCTCGCCTTCGAGGAGCCGGTGACCGAGGTCCGCGTCCGGATGGCCGGCGGTACGGTCAACGTCGTCGCCGACGAGGGTCCGGCCCGCCTCGAGGTGTCCGAGGTCGACGGGCCGCCCCTGTACGTGGTGCAGGAGGGCGGGACCCTCACCGTCTCCTACGAGGACCTTCCCTGGAACGGTTCCCAGGGGCTCAAGCAGTGGTTCGAGAGCAAGCCCTGGAAGGCCTGGTCCACCTCCGACTCCGGCCGCAAGGCTTGGGAGCGCAGCGCGACCGTGACCCTCACGGTCCCGGCCGCCACCCGGGTGCAGCTGGCCAGCGTCAGCGCCACCGTCTTCGTCTCCGGCATCGACGGCGGCACCGACATCCACGGGGTCTCCGGCGACACCACGCTCGTCGGCCTGTCCGGCCGGGTCAAGGCGCACACGGTCTCCGGCGGGGTCGAGGCCCAGTCCGTGACCGGCGAGCTCGGATTCCACTCCGTGTCCGGCGGCCTTACGGTCGTCGACGGCGCGGTGGGCAGCGTGCGGGCCGACTCGGTCAGCGGCGACATGCTGATCGACCTCGCCCTCGAGGACCGGCCCGCGCCCCGGCCGGTCGACATCTCCCTCAACTCCGTTTCCGGGCAGGTGGCCATCCGCCTCCCGCACCCGGCCGACGCCCGGGTCGAGGCCAACACCGCCACCGGCGGCGTCTCCAACGCCTTCGAGGACCTGCGGGTCTCGGGCCAGATGGGCGCCAAGAGGATCACCGGCACCCTGGGCGCCGGCACCGGAACCCTGCGCGCCACCACCGTCTCCGGCTCCATCGCGCTGCTGCGCCGCCCGGCCGCAGACCCGGCCGGAGCCCCGGCCGCCCCGCTCGCGCTCGACAAGAAGGTGCTCTGACATGCCGCCCGTCTTCGCCCACGGCCGCCTCCGCCTCTACCTCCTCAAGCTGCTCGACGAGGCTCCGCGCCACGGGTACGAGGTGATCCGGCTGCTGGAGGAGCGTTTCCAGGGGCTGTACGCGCCCTCCGCCGGCACGGTGTACCCGCGCCTGGCCAAGCTGGAGACCGAGGGCCTGGTGACGTACGCGACCGAAGGCGGGCGCAAGGTGTACTCGATCACCGACGCGGGCCGCGCCGAACTGGCCGACCGCGGCGGCGAACTGGCCGACCTGGAGCTGGAGATCCGCGACTCGGTCTCCGAGCTGGCCGCCGAGATCCGCGCCGACGTGAGCGGCGCGGCGGGCGATCTGCGGCGCGAACTGCGGGCCGCGGCCAGCGCGTCGGCCACGCAGGTGGAGGACGAGTCCTGGAAGGCCGCCAAGGAGGAACTCCGCAAGGCGAAGGCCGAGTGGAAGGAACAGGCGCGCCGCGCGAAGGACGAGAGCCGCCGGGCCCGCGAGGAGGCCCAGCAGGCGCGCCGGCAGGCCAAGGAGGCGCAGGAGCGGGCCCGTGAGGAGGTCCAGCGCATCGCAGGGCAGCTGCAGGAGCAGTTCGCGAAGTCGGGAGGAGTCCTGGGCAGCCTGGCGGGAGCCTGGCTCGGCGGATCCGGCTCGACGACGGCGCCGTCCGAGCCCTCCGCGCCGTCCGAGCCCTCCGCTCGTTCGGCTGCCCCGGCCGCCGCTCCCGACGCGGACTGGGCGCGTGACGTGCCGCCGACGGGGGACCCGGCCCGCGACCTGGACCGGCTGCTGGACCGCTTCCGCGACGACATCCGCGACGCGGCCCGCGACCGGGGGATCAACGACGACCAGCTGGCGCAGGCCCGTACCCACCTGGCGGAGGCGGCCGCCCGCATCGCCTCGGCCCTCGGTCCGCAGGACTAGGCACTCATCGTTCGGGTCCTCGCCGCGGCCGACCCCTGTACGGCCGCGGCGAGATGGTTCAGCGCCCGGCGCCCGCGCGACGCATCCGCGCGGCGAGCAGGAGACCCGCGCCTGCGACGAGTGCGGTGCCCGCGCCGCCCGCGATCCAGCCGGTGTCCCCGGCGCCGGTGGTGGCGAGGGGACCGCTGCCGCCCTGAGGGGTGACGGCGGTGTTCCCGCTGCTGCTCCCGGAGCCGGAAGTCCCGGGGGTGGGAGCGGGAGTGGGGGTCGGGGTGGTCTGGTCCGGCTGCTTCCCCTCCTCCTTCTCCTTGTCCTCCTGGGCCTTCTTGTCCTTGGCGCGCGCCTCGTGCTGGCCCGTCTTCAGGAACTCGACGCGGTCCGCGGGCGTGCCGTTGAGTGCTGCAAGGCCTGCCTTGACCAGCTCCGGGCCCCCGCCGTCGATGACCTGCGCGATCTCGATCCGGTTGTCCTGGTCGCGCAGGTGGTGCTGGCCCGTCTTCAGGAACTCGACGCGGTCGGCGGGAGTGCCCTTGAGCGCCTTCTTGGCGCCTTCCTTCAGGTTGGGGCCGGCTCCGTTGCTCAGCCGGGCGATGTCGACCCTGTTGTCGTCGTCGCGCAGCTCGTGCTGGGTGACCTCGTAGAAGTGGATCAGCTGCTCCACGGTCGCGTCGATCTCGAAGATGTTCCTGATCCCCTCCTTCAGGCCGGGGCCGGCGTCGTTCGCCAGACGGGCGATCAGCACCCGGTAGTCGTCGCGGCGGATCGTGTGCTGGTCCTTCTCGATGAACTTGCGCATGGCCGCGGCGCCGTCGGCTATGGCCTTGTGGCCCGCTTCCTTCATGTACGCACTGGCCATCGGGTCGGCGATGATCGCGAGGATCGTCTTGCGGTCCTGCTCGGCCTGGCTCTCGTCCGGCTGCTCGGCCGGGGGCTGAACAGCCGTGGGCTGCTCGGCCGGCGGCTGCACCGCCGTGGGCTGGTCGGGCGCGGCCGGAGCCGTAGGGCTGGCGGGCGCGCTGGTTTCTTCGCCGGTGGCGAAGGCCGGGGATGCGAGGAGGACGGCCGGAGCCAGGGCGGCAGTGGTGATCGCTGCGGCGAGACGGGACAACTTCACGGGACAACCCCCTGGAGAAACGTTCTTTTCGCAGCACAAGACTCACCGGCCGGGCCGATGGTTGTACGCGGCAGCAAAGAATTCGGCAGGGGGGTCCGTGCCTCAGGCGGTCAGGGTCGCCTCGGCTCCCGCATAGGTGACCCCGTGGTCCGTGAGGACCTCGGCGGGTGTGCCGGGGCGGGAGAGGAGGGCGAGGAGCAGGTGGAGGGTGGAGATGTGGCGCTCCTTGCGGCCCAGGGCGATGCGCAGGGACTGCTCCAGGATCTTCTTGGCCCCCGGGGTGAAGCGGGTACGGCCGGAGCGGCTGCGCGGGGCGGGGGTCGACAGGGCGCCCTCGCCGTGGGTCTCCTCGATGCGGGAGACGATCTCCGTGAGGTCGATGCCGAGGCCCGCGAGGGCTTCCTCGTCCGCCTTGGACATGCCGCCCCGGCGGCGCGCCGCCGCCAGGTCGGCGGAGATCGCGGCCCGGTCGACGCCCAGGGGGTCGAGGGCGCCCAGGGCGAGCATGGCGAGGAGCAGGTGCTCCTCGCCGACCCGCTGCGCCCCGGTCCGCTCGGCCTCGGCGACCGCGCCCGTCACGGTGGAGCGGGCGTCCTGCGTGAACCGTTCGAACATCAGAGCCTCCCGTGCTTCTTGTGTACGGCCTGCCGGCTGACGCCCAGCTCGGCCGCGATCTCCTGCCAGGACCAGCCCTGCGCACGGGCCCCGCGCACCTGTACGGCCTCCAGCTGTTCCAGTAGTCGCCGGAGGGCGGCCACGGCGCGCAGGCCCACGCGCGGGTCGCGGTCACCGGCGCGCTCGGCCAGATCGGTAGCTTCCGTCATGGGTGTCAATGTAGGTTGACACACGGGAGGGTGTCAACCCACATTGACATCGGCGGGCGGTGCCGGGGCAGCGGGCTCCGGGGACTCCGGGGCTAGACGGTGAGGACGATCTTGCCGAACACGTCGCCCGACTCCAGCTTCTCGAAGCCCTCGCGGGCCCGGTCCAGCGGCAGGGTCTCGTCGATCACCGGGCGGACGCCGGTCGCCGCGCAGAAGGACAGCAGGTCCTCCAGCTCGTCCTTCGAGCCCATCGTCGAGCCGACCACCTTGAGTTCCAGGAAGAAGATCCGGGTCAGCTCGGCGTGCGCCGGGCGGTCCCCGCTCGTGGCGCCCGAGATGACCAGGGTGCCGCCGGGGCGCAGTGATTTGACCGAGTGCGACCAGGTGGCGGCGCCGACCGTTTCGATGACCGCGTCGACCCGCTGGGGGAGCCGCGCGCCGGGCTCGTAGGCCTCCACGGCGCCCAGCTCGACCGCGCGCTTGCGCTTGGCCTCGTCGCGGCTGGTCGCGAAGACCCGCAGGCCGGCCGCCTTGCCGAGGACGATGGCGGCCGTGGCGACCCCGCCGCCGGCGCCCTGGACCAGGACCGAGTCGCCGGGGCGGACGCCGGCGTTGGTGAAGAGCATCCGGTACGCGGTCAGCCACGCCGTGGGCAGGCAGGCGGCCTGTTCGAAGGAGAGCTCGGCGGGCTTGCGCAGGACGTTCCAGGCGGGGACGGTGACCTGCTCGGCGAAGGTGCCCTGGTAGCGCTCGGTCAGGATCGAGCGGGGCTCGTCGGGGCCGACTCCGTGGCCGGTCTGGCCGATGACGGAGTGCAGGACGACCTCGTTGCCGTCCTGGTCGATCCCGGCGGCGTCACAGCCGAGGATCATGGGGAGCTTTTCCTCGCCGAGGCCGACCCCGCGCAGCGACCACAGGTCGTGGTGGTTGAGGGAGGCGGCCTTGACGTTCACGGTCACCCAGCCGGGGCGGGCCTGCGGGGCCGGGCGTTCGCCCAGCACGAGGCCGTTCAGCGGCTGGTCACGGTCGATTCGGGCAGCGTAGGCAGCGAACATGGCCGCGAGGCTACCGGTCGGTAGCCCGGGGATCCAGGCCTGCCCCGGCCCTGCGGGCGGCTGTTCGGGGTTGCTCCCCGCTCCCGTCGGCGGGAGTGCGCCCTGCGGGGGCCGTCCCCTACCCGCCCTTCCACCGTTCCCCGGGCTCTGCCCGGACCCCTTCGCCGGGTGCGGCGCCGTTGCCGGGGGCCGACCCCCGGACCCCCGCTCCTCACACGCCGGAGGGGCTGGATCTTCGCCGGAGGGGCTGGGTGTGCCCAGGGGCTGGATGTGCCCGGGGGAATGGAAGCGGGGCCCCGCCGAAGTGATCGGACGGGCCCCGCTTCGTGCAGCTCAGCGCAGCGATCAGGCCAGGCGGGCCACGCCGTCGGCCTTCGCCGCCGCGGCGACCGCGGCCGTGACGGCCTCGGCGACGCGGGTGTCGAACGGCGAGGGGATCACGTAGTCGGCGGCGAGCTCGTCACCCACGACGCCGGCGATGGCGTCGGCGGCGGCGATCTTCATGCCCTCGGTGATCCGGGTCGCGCGGACCTTCAGCGCACCCGCGAAGATGCCCGGGAACGCCAGCACGTTGTTGATCTGGTTCGGGAAGTCCGAGCGGCCCGTGGCCACGACCGCCGCGTACTTGTGCGCGACGTCGGGGTGGACCTCCGGGTTCGGGTTGGCCATGGCGAAGACGAAGCAGTCCTTCGCCATCGTCGCCACCGCGGCCTCGGGGACCGTACCGCCGGAGACGCCGATGAAGACGTCCGCGCCGGCGAGGGCGCTCTCCAGGGAACCGGTCTGGCCGGTCTTGTTCGTCAGGCCCGCGATCTCCGCCTTGACGTCCGTCAGGTCGGAGCGGTCGGCGGAGACGACGCCCTTGCGGTCGGTGACGCAGACGTCACCGATGCCCGCGTCCACGAGGATCTTGGCGATCGCGATGCCGGCGGCACCGGCGCCCGAGATCACGGCGCGCAGGTCGGCGAGGGTGCGACCGGTGAGCTTCGCGGCGTTGCGCATGGCGGCCAGCGTCACGATGGCCGTGCCGTGCTGGTCGTCGTGGAAGATCGGGATGTCCAGCGCCTCCTGGAGGCGGCGCTCGATCTCGAAGCAGCGGGGCGCCGAGATGTCCTCCAGGTTCACCCCGCCGAAGGACGGCGCGAGGCGGATCACGGTCTCGATGATCTCGTCCGTGTCCTTGGTGGCGAGCGCGATCGGAACCGCGTCGACGCCACCGAACTGCTTGAAGAGAATGGCCTTGCCCTCCATCACGGGGAGGGAGGCTTCGGGCCCGATGTCACCGAGTCCGAGCACGGCCGTACCGTCGGTGACGACGGCGACCACGTTGGACTTCCAGGTGTACTCGTTCACGAGCTCGGGCTGCTCGGCAATGGCGCTGCAGACCTTCGCAACGCCGGGCGTGTACGCCAGGGACAGGTCGTCCTTGTTGTGGACCGGCACGGTGGCCACGATGGCCATCTTGCCGCCCCGGTGCAGCGCGAACACAGCATCCGGGTTGTTGTCCGTCACGCTGTCGCTGCGAGGATTGACGATCTCCGCTGCCACTGTCTTAACCCCTTAAGTCTTTGAATCGTTGAGGGTGGCCACTCCTGGTTAAGGGGTGGGCGGGCACCGCGTCCGTCTTCGCGACGACGGTTGTAGGCCCGTCTCCGCGAAGGGGAGGTTCGTACGCGCGGGCGCGCCGCACGCGCGCCCTGAGCCCCGGATGAGGGGTGTAAGGATCTGTTCTACCCGAAGAACGCTCACCCAGACGAGTCGATTCCCGCTCGACCATAAGCTCCTTGTCCCGGTTTTGGTGAAAAGTCCAAACCTCTCTGTCCGATGGGCGAGACGCGCCGCAAAAAGTGCGGCAAAAGGACCAGGTCACGGCCGTTCGTGCGGCTCTGAGGGGCCTTGTCCGCAGTCCTGTTGGGTACGAAGGGGCTGCCGTTATCCGATTTTGACCTGACGGGCTGCCTGAATGACTCAGTCCGAATGGCAAGATGCCCCTAATCACACAAGGTCGCGACACTCGATGGGGCGTGCCCGACCGCTTTTCGATGCTTTCCACCTGCCGGAGGAACCAGCTCATGACCGCAAGCACCACCCGCCGTACGACCGCCGCCCGGTCCCGGATCGCCGCGGTCGGCGCGATCGCGGTCGCCGGCGCCCTGATCCTCACCGGCTGTGGAGACCAGACCGAGAAGAAGGGGTCCGGGGACGCCACGAAGTCCAACGCCGCCCCCCTCTTCTCCGCCCTGCCGAAGAAGATCCAGGACGCGGGTGTCATCAAGGTCGGCACGGACGCGGCGTACGCGCCGATGGAGTTCACCGAGGGCGGCAAGATCGTCGGTGTCGACCCCGACATCGCCGAGGCCCTGGGCAAGCAGCTCGGTGTGAAGTTCGAGTTCACCTCCGGCAGCTTCGACGGTCTGATCACCTCGATCTACTCCGGCCGCCAGGACGCGATCATGTCCTCGGTCACGGACAACGAGAAGCGCCAGAAGGGCCTCGACGACGAGGGCAAGCAGATCGGCAAGGGGGTCGACTTCGTCGACTACTTCTCCTCCGGCGTCTCGCTCCTCGTCAAGAAGGGCAACCCGCAGGGCATCAAGTCCCTGGACGACCTCTGCGGCAAGACCGTCGCCGTCCAGCGCGGCACGATCTACGAAGACACCTTCAAGGCCCAGGCCACGAAGTGCGGTGACAAGAAGCTGACCATCGAGTCCTTCGACACCGACGCCGAGGCCCAGACCCGCGTCAAGGCCGGCGGCGCCGTGGCCGACCTCAACGACTTCCCGGTCGCCGCGTACATCGCGAAGACCTCGGGCGGCGGCAACGACTTCGAGGTCGGCGGCGCGCAGGCCGACGTCGGTCTCTTCGGCATCGGCGTCAGCAAGGAGAACACCCAGCTGCGCGACGCCCTGAAGCAGGCCCTCGACGCGATCATCAAGGACGGCTCCTACGCCAAGGTCCTGGAGAAGTGGAACGTCAAGGACAGCGCCGTTCAGTCCGCGACGGTCAACGCAGGCAAGTGACCCGTGCGGACCGGGGGCGCCCGCGCCCCCGGTCCCTGGTTCCTGAGCTCCACTGAAGGGCAGTCATTGTGACTGACAAGATCGACAAGGATCCGGCCGCGACCCCGCCCGCCGGTCCCGGCGCCTCGGGCAACCCGTACGAGGCCATCAAGGCAATCCCCGTGCGGCACTACGGCCGCTGGATCAGCGGCGCGGTCGTCGTCGTCCTGCTGGCCTGGCTCGTCTACGCCTTCTCCCAGGGCAACGTGATCTGGAAGACGGTCGGAGACAAGCTCTTCGACCCCTCGATCATCGCCGGCCTCGGCAACACCGTGATCATCAGCGTGTCCGCGATGGCCCTGGGCCTGGTCCTGGGCATCCTCTTCGCCGTCATGCGCCTCTCGAAGAACCCGGTGACCAACACCGTCGCCTGGCTCTACATCTGGTTCTTCCGCGGCACCCCGGTCTACGTACAGCTCCTGGTGTGGTTCAACCTGTCGCTGATCTTCCAGTACGTGAACCTCGGCCCGATCTACAAGCAAGAGACCGTCGAGCTGATGACCCCGTTCATGGTCGCCCTGCTGGGCCTGGGCCTGAACGAGGGCGCCTACATGGCGGAGATCGTCCGCGCGGGCATCCAGTCCGTCGACGAGGGCCAGAGCGAGGCCTCCCACGCACTGGGCATGACCCAGACGCAGACCATGCGCCGCGTGGTTCTCCCGCAGGCGATGCGCGTGATCATTCCGCCGTCGGGCAACGAGTTCATCAACATGCTGAAGACCTCGTCCCTGGTGTCCGCGGTCCAGTACACCGAACTCCTGCGGGCCTCCTCGAACATCGGGTCCACGGCCGGCGCCATCATGGAGATGCTGTTCGTCGCCTCCATCTGGTACCTGGCCCTGACCAGCGTCTTCAGCGTCGGCCAGTACTACCTGGAACGCCGCTACGCCCGCGGATCGCTGCGCTCCCTGCCGCCCACGCCGTTCCAGCGGCTGCGGGCCAACCTGAACATGTTCCGCCGTACGGAGGTGGCGAAGTGACCGCCCAGCCGATGGTCAAGGCCGAGGCCGTCCACAAGTCCTACGGCCCCGCCCACATCCTGCGGGGCATCGACCTCGAAGTCGCCCCCCGCGAGGTGTTCTGCCTGGTCGGCCCCTCCGGCTCCGGCAAATCCACCTTCCTGCGCTGCATCAACCACCTCGAGCGCATCAACGCCGGACGCCTCTCCGTCGACGGACAGCTCGTCGGCTACAAGGAGAAGGCCGGAAAGCTCTACGAGCTCAAGGACTCCGAGGTCGCGGCCCAGCGCCGGGACATCGGCATGGTCTTCCAGCGCTTCAACCTCTTCCCCCACATGACGGCCATAGAGAACGTCATGGAAGCCCCCGTCATGGTCAAGGGCGAAAGCAAGGCCGTCGCACGCGCCCGCGCGGTCAAGCTCCTGGACCGCGTCGGTCTCGGTGACAAGGGCGGGAACTATCCCACCCAGCTCTCCGGCGGCCAGCAGCAGCGCGTGGCCATCGCCCGCGCGCTGGCCATGGAACCCAAGCTGATGCTCTTCGACGAGCCCACCTCCGCGCTCGACCCCGAGCTCGTCGGCGACGTCCTCGACGTCATGCGGGACCTCGCCGAATCGGGCATGACCATGATCGTGGTCACCCACGAAATGGGCTTCGCCCGCGAGGTCGGAGACAACCTCGTCTTCATGGACGGCGGCGTCGTCGTCGAATCCGGCCACCCCCGCGAAGTCCTCGGCAACCCCCAACACGACCGCACCAAGGCCTTCCTCTCCAAGGTCCTCTAGGGCGGCTGCGTTCCACGCGTGAGGGGCGGTACGGACATCCGTACCGCCCCTCACGCATGACCGGCCCGCCGCTGCGGCCCGGGGACTACTTCAGGGCCAGCACCAGCCCGTCGGAGGGCGAGCGCCAGACCGTACGGGCCTCCGAGAAGCCGGAGCCGCGCAGTGTGGCCGCGTGCCAGGACTCCGGCGGGGTGTCGCCGTCGGCGTGCTCGCCGTAGATCTCGAAGCGGGCCTTCGTCGGCTCGGCGAGCGCGGGGTCGGCGGCCGCGAGCTCCCACCACTCGCGCCAGTCCAGCGCCCCGGCCGCCTTCGCCCGGTCCATTCCGCCGTGCCGGTGGGCGCGCTCGGCGGCGTTGATCCGGGGGGTGGCGGGGTCGGGCATGTGGTCGGCGTTCATGAACACCCCGCCGGTGCGCAGCAGGGGCGCGAGCTGCCCGTAGAGGACGGCGAGGTCCTCGCTGGGCAGCCAGTGCAGGGCGGTGGCCGTCAGGATGGCGTCGTAGGAGCCGTGGGGGAGGGCCGCGGGCCAGTCGGGGTCCTTGAGGTCGGCGGTCACGAAGGTGACGCGGGGGTCGCCGTCGAAGTGGCCCCGGGCGATCGTCAACAGCGCGGGGTCGAGATCGACTCCCGTACTGGTGGATTCCGGGAACCTCTTGAGGACGCGGTCCGTGATGCTTCCCGTACCGCACGCGAGATCGAGCACCCGGGGGGCGGTGCCGACCAGCGCCTCCACCATGTCCAGCATCACCCGGAACCGCTCCTCGCGGTCGGGCATGTACCACTCCTGCTGCCGGTCCCAGCTGTCCTGCCAGGCCTGCCAGTCGGACGGTGCCGTATCGGAGCGCGCCGTATCCGCCACGAAATCCTCCATGCGTAATACCCTCGAACATGTCTCAGCCGTTACCGGAGACACTAATCCGCAGCCGTAAGGACTACAAGTGGAACTGGCCCATTACTCGGACTACGCCGTGCGCCTGGTCAACACCGAGGAGCCGGCCCGCAACAAGGACTCGCTGACCTCCGTGGACGCCGTCCGCGCCCTCTTCGGCGCCAGCGTGCAGATGGCCCGCCGGGTCACGGATGGTGACGTCACCCGCTTCCGAAACGTCCGCGGCCGGCTGCGCACCGTCTTCGAGGCCGCCGACGGCGGGGACCACGTCCTCGCCGTCGACCTGCTGAACTCCCTGCTCATGGAGTTCCCGGTCAGCCCGCAGGTCTCCGGGCACGAGACGATCGGTGAGCACGGCGGCCCGAACTGGCACATCCACCTGGCCGACCACCCCTCCAACGCCTCCGCCGGCTACGCCGCGATCGCGTGCTTCGGGCTGGCCTTCCACCTCACCGAGCACGGCCCGGACCGGCTCGGCCTCTGCCAGGCCCCGCCCTGCCGCAACGCCTACCTCGACACCTCCACCAACCGCTCCCGGCGGTACTGCTCCGACCGGTGCGCCACGCGCGCCAACGTCGCCGCCTACCGCGCCCGCAAGCGGCTGGAGGCCGAGGAGTCCGCCCACAGCGGGCGCAGCGCCGAGGAAGCCCAGGAGAGCCACGCCCTCAGCGAGCGCTGACCCTCCGCCGCGTGTTCCGGCCGGGGGCGCGGCCGGAAGCGGACCACCGCGGTCGCGAGCACCAGCTCGTCGGGGACGGCCCCGTAGTCCGTGCTGTCGCCCGTCTCGTTGTACGGGTTGTCGCCCAGCACCCACCAGCCGCCCGGCCGCCGCTCCGCCGCCCGCTTGACGACCAGCAGGTCCTGCTGGAACGGGTGGCGCAGCACCACCACGTGGCCCGGCCGCACGGGGGCTCCGTAGCGGACCAGCAGCTGGTCCCCGTTCTCCAGGGTCGGCGCCATCGAGGGGCCCCTCACCTCCACGGTCCCGATCCGTTTCAACGGCGACTCCCACTCCCGCGTCCGGCCGCGCGAGCGCGTGCTCCCCGTCATCCGTGACCTCCGTAACCGCGCTGGTGCACTCTTCGTGCCCCCCGCATGCTGCCGCACTCTTCCGTACATTCGGTCACCGGCCCGGGCAGACCCCTGGACTTTTGTCCCAACCCCATGGGGGCGGCCGCGAAATCGTCTTTCTCACGGAGTAATCTCCCCCTTGAGAAGACGATCACGAGGAGGACAAACTCCATGCTTTCCCGCCTCTTCGCCCCCAAGGCGAAGGTCTCCGCCCACTGCGATCTTCCGTGCGGCGTGTACGACCCTGCCCAGGCCCGCATCGAGGCCGAGTCCGTCAAGGCCGTGCAGGAGAAGTACCAGGCCAACGACGACGCCGACTTCCGCGCGCGCGCCATCACCATCAAGGAGCAGCGCGCCGAGCTCGCGAAGCACCACGTTTCCGTGCTGTGGAGCGACTACTTCAAGCCGCCGCACTTCGAGAAGTACCCGCAGCTGCACACCCTGGTCAACGACACCCTGAAGGCCCTCTCGGCCGCCAAGGCGTCGAACGACCCGGCGACCGGCGCCAAGGCGCTGGAGCTCATCGCCGAGATCGACCGCATCTTCTGGGAGACCAAGGCCGCCTGATCGGACTCTCCAGTCTGATCGGCCTTGTCCCGCGGGACGATGACGAAGGGGGCCCCCCCCCACCCGGGGGGGCCCCCAACGCAATGCCGTGGGAGGGGCCCGGGGCAAACAGGGAGTTGGGCAAAGCCGGCACCCGGGCCCCCCCCCCCGGG
>NZ_JBHVYI010000024.1:0-40374 GCF_042880975.1 Streptomyces sp. NPDC058289 | reverse complement strand
TGGTACTCTCTTGTCTTTTGGGCTTGGACCCGGGGGACGTTGACGTGGGGGCCCGCCGCCTACGGGGGCGGGCCCCTTCGTCATGCCGTTCGTCGTGCCGCGGCTACTCGTCGTCTTCGTCCTCGTCGTCCAGGCGGGCCAGCCACGTGGCGAGGCGTTCCACCGGGACCTCGAAGTCCGGGTTCAGGTCGACGAAGGTGCGCAGCTGCTCGGCGAGCCACTCGAAGGTGACCTCCTCCTCGCCGCGCCGCTTCTCCAGCTCCTCGATGCCGCGATCGGTGAAGTACAAGTCGGGCTCCGTGCAGTGGTCGGGTGTTCGGGTGTGTCCCGTCAGGATAATCCGCCGCCCCGCCGGGCCCGGACCTGACCGCTTTCCGCCGTTCGCGGAGCCCCTCCCCAGGGCAGGGATGAAGGGTCCGCGGCGGGAGGTATGCATGGATCACCCCGAGCCGAGCGACGGCGTGCTGCGGGCCCTCGGCTCCACCGAGCCGTCCGCCGAGGGGACCGCGCTGGTGTGCGGCGTACGGCGGGCCCGGCGGCTGCGGCTGCTGCGGGAGCTCGCGGGACTGCCCGGCGCCCGCACCGGGGAGGCCGCCGAGCGCTGGGCCCTGCTGGAGGAGGCCGGGCGGCGCGACCCCCGTGCGGTGGGCGACGTGGTGCACTATCCGGCCACCGGGGTGTGGGCCGAGGAGACGCTGCGCCGGCTGCGCACGCGGCACGGGCCGCCCGCCGACCTCGGACACCTCGGGGCACTCGCCGCCGCCGCGGCGCTGCGCGCCGGGATCGGCTTCAAGATCACGCTTCGGCCCTCGCACGGACGCCTCGCCCTGCCCACCCTCGGACTGCTGCGCCCGGACCGGCCGGGCCCGCTCGCCCTGACCGAGGGCTCCTGGGACCCCGGCAACCCGGAGGCGCTGGCCCTGCACGCGCTGCCCGACGGGCACACCGCCCTCGACGACCTGGACCCGTACCGCGCCCCGGGTACGGTGCCCGCCGCCCGCCGGCTCACCCCCAAGGGGCACAAGCGCTGGGACACCCAGTGGTCCGGGGCCCTCAGCCTGCTGCGGCGCTACGACACCGCCCGCGCGGAGGAGGCCGGGAGGCTGTTGCGCTGCCTGGTCCCGCTGTCCGGCAGCTCCCGGTCCTACGGCGCGACCCTGCCCGCCGCGGCGGGCTCCGTCCTGGCGCGGGCGCAGCCGCCGCCCGCGCTGGCCGCGACCCTCGTGTTCGAGGTGCAGCACGGGAAGCTGGCGGCCCTCGCGGAGGCGCTCCCGCTGCACACCGCCGACCGCGCCGCACGGTACTGGGCGCCCTGGCGGGCCGATCCACGGCCGCTGGAGGGGCTCCTGCGGGGCGCGTACGCGCATCTCGGACTGGCGGGCTACTGGCAGCGCGCGGCGCTCTACGGGGCCAGGGGGGCGTGGGCGCAGCACGCGCGGGTGCGGGCGCAGGTGGCGGCGGTACTGCCCGTCCTGGACGCCTGCCCGGAACTCACCGCCGGCGGGCGGGTGTTCGTCGGTGCGATGGCCGTCGCCGAGCGGGGGATGGACGGGGTGCCGGCGCCGGGGTCTCGGTATGCGGTGGCCCGCGCGGTGGTGGATCGGGACCGGGTGGCGTGGTGCGAGGCGCACCCGAACCTGGCTCCGTACGCGGCCGCCTGACGGGTCGGGCCGCTGCGCGGGGCGGATGGCCGGAAGGCCCGGCCCCCTCGGGGGCCGGGCCTTCCACTGTTCGAGCAAGCGCAGTGCTCAGGCCTCGAAGACCTCGTTCAGGAGGAGCTGCTGCTCCGCCTGGTGGCGCTTGGCCGAGCCGACCGCCGGGGACGAGCCGTGCGGGCGGGAGATGCGGCGCAGGCGCTCGCCGGCCGGGATGTCCGCGCCGACCGCCAGGTCGAGGTGGTCGATCAGGTTGAGGGCGATGAAGGGCCACGCGCCCTGGTTCGCCGGCTCCTCCTGGGCCCAGATGTACTTCGCCGCGTTCGGGAACTTGGCGATCTCCGCCTGGAGTTCGGCACCCGGGAGGGGGTAGAGGCGCTCGATGCGGATGATCGCCGTGTCGGTGATGCCGCGCTTCTCGCGCTCGGCCTCCAGGTCGTAGTAGACCTTGCCCGCGCAGAAGACGACCTTGCGGATCTCGTTCGGGTCACCTGCTCCCGAAGAGACGCGCGTGTCGCCGATGACCGGACGGAACGAACCGGTCGTGAACTCCTCCGCCTTCGACGCCGCCGCCTTCAGACGCAGCATCGACTTCGGGGTGAAGACGATGAGCGGCTTGTGGTGCGGGTTGTGGACCTGCCAGCGCAGCAGGTGGAAGTAGTTCGACGGGAGCGTGGGCATGGCCACCGTCATGTTGTCCTGCGCGCACATCTGCAGGAAGCGCTCCGGGCGGGCGGAGGAGTGGTCCGGGCCCTGGCCCTCGTAGCCGTGCGGCAGGAGGAGCGTGACGCCGGACGTCTGGCCCCACTTCTGCTCGGCGGAGGAGATGAACTCGTCGACGACGGTCTGCGCGCCGTTGACGAAGTCGCCGAACTGCGCCTCCCAGAGGACCAGCGCGTCCGGGCGGGCCAGCGAGTAGCCGTACTCGAAGCCCATGGCCGCGTACTCGGAGAGCAGCGAGTCGTAGACGTTGTAGCGGGCCTGCTCGTCCGACAGGTAGAGCAGCGGGGTGTAGTCCTCGCCCGTCTCCCGGTCGATCAGGACCGCGTGGCGCTGGCCGAAGGTGCCGCGGCGGGAGTCCTGGCCGGACAGCCGGACCGGGGTGCCCTCCATCAGCAGCGAGCCGAAGGCCAGGGTCTCGCCCATGCCCCAGTCGATGGTGCCGTCGTCGATCATCGCCGCGCGGCGCTGCAGCTGGGGCAGCAGACGCGGGTGGACGGTGACCGTGTCCGGGATGTTGACCTGGGCCTCGGCGATCCGCTTGACGACCTCCTGGGAGATCGCGGTGTTCACGAAGACCGGGAACTCCTGCGCGACCTGGGCGGGCGCCACCGGGGCGAGCGCGGGCTGCGTGGCGGCCTCGCGGACCTCCGCGAAGACCTTCTCCAGCTGGCCCTGGAAGTCCTGGAGCGCCTGCTCCGCCTCTTCCAGGGTGATGTCGCCGCGACCGATGAGGGACTCGGTGTACAGCTTGCGCACCGAGCGCTTCTTGTCGATCAGGTCGTACATCAGCGGCTGCGTGAACGCCGGGTTGTCCGACTCGTTGTGACCGCGGCGGCGGTAGCAGATGAGGTCGATGACCACGTCCTTGTTGAACGCCTGACGGAACTCGAAGGCGAGCCGCGCGATGCGGACCACGGCCTCCGGGTCGTCGCCGTTCACGTGGAAGATCGGCGCCTCGATCATGCGGGCCACGTCGGTCGCGTACATCGAGGAACGCGAGGACTCCGGGGCGGCGGTGAAGCCGACCTGGTTGTTGATGACCACGTGCACGGTGCCGCCGGTGCGGTAGCCGCGCAGCTGCGACATGTTCAGCGTCTCGGCGACGACGCCCTGGCCCGCGAAGGCCGCGTCGCCGTGCAGGGCGACGGGCAGGACCGTGAAGTCCGTGCCGCCCTTGTTGATGATGTCCTGCTTGGCGCGGACCACGCCCTCCAGGACCGGGTCCACCGCCTCCAGGTGCGAGGGGTTCGCGACGAGCGAGACCTTGATCTGCTCCCCGTCCAGGCCCGTGAAGGTGCCGTTGGCGCCCAGGTGGTACTTGACGTCGCCGGAGCCGTGCATGGACTTCGGGTCGAGGTTGCCCTCGAACTCGCGGAAGATCTGCGCGTACGACTTGCCGACGATGTTCGCGAGGACGTTCAGGCGGCCGCGGTGGGCCATGCCGATCGCGACCTCTTCGAGGCGGGCCTCGGCGGCCGAGTCGATGACGGCGTCGAGCAGCGGGATGACGGACTCGCCGCCCTCCAGGGAGAAGCGCTTCTGGCCGACGTACTTCGTCTGCAGGAAGGTCTCGAAGGCCTCCGCCGCGTTCAGCCGGCGCAGGATCCGCAGCTGCTCCTCGCGCTCCGGCTTGGTGTGCGGGCGCTCGATGCGGTCCTGGATCCAGCGGCGCTGCTTCGGGTCCTGGATGTGCATGAACTCGACGCCGGTGGTGCGGCAGTACGAGTCGCGCAGCACGCCGAGGATGTCGCGGAGCTTCATCATCGACTTGCCGGAGAAGCCGCCGACCGCGAACTCGCGCTCCAGGTCCCACAGGGTGAGGCCGTGCTCGGTGATGTCGAGGTCGGGGTGCTTGCGCTGCTTGTACTCCAGCGGGTCGGTGTCGGCCATGACGTGGCCGCGGACCCGGTAGGAGTGGATCAGCTCGAAGACGCGGGCGGCCTTCGTGACGTCGTCGTCGTGCGAGGCGTCGATGTCCCGGAGCCAGCGGACCGGCTCGTACGGGATGCGCAGCGCCTCGAAGACGTCGTCGTAGAAGCCGCTCTCGCCGAGCAGCATGTTCGCGACGATGCGCAGGAACTCGCCGGAGGCCGCGCCCTGGATGACCCGGTGGTCGTAGGTCGAGGTCAGGGTCATGACCTTGGAGATGCCCAGCTTGTTCAGGGTGTCCTGCGAGGTGCCCTGGAACTCGGCGGGGTAGTCCATGGAGCCGACGCCCATGATGACCGACTGTCCGGGCATCAGGCGGGGCACGGAGTGGACGGTGCCCAGGCCGCCGGGGTTGGTGAGGGAGACCGTCACCCCGGTGAAGTCGTCCATCGTCAGCTTGCCGATGCGGGCCCGGCGGACGATGTCCTCGTAGGCCTGCCAGAACTCGAAGAAGTTGAGGGTCTCGGCCTTCTTGATGCCGGCGACGACGAGCTGGCGGTCGCCGTTGGGCTTCACCAGGTCGATCGCGAGGCCGAAGTTGATGTGCTCCGGCTTGACCAGGGTCGGCTTGCCGTCCTTCTCCGCGAAGGAGTAGTTCATCGACGGCATGGCCTTGATGGCCTGCACCATCGCGTAGCCGATGAGGTGGGTGAAGGAGATCTTCCCGCCCCGGGCACGCTTCAGGTGGTTGTTGATGACGATGCGGTTGTCGAACAGCAGCTTCACCGGGACGGCGCGGACGGACGTGGCCGTCGGCACTTCCAGGGAGGCGTTCATGTTCTTGACCACGGCAGCCGCCGGGCCGCGGAGCGTCACCAGTTCGGGGCCGGCAGGGGCCTCGGTGGCGGGCGCGGCCTTCTGGGGGGCTACGGGGGCGGGGGCGGCGGCGGGAGCCGCAGCCTGAGGGGCAGCGGCAGCCGGTGCGGCGGCGGCCGGGGCCTGGGAGGTGACAGTCACAGCAGGGGCACCAGAGGGGGTGGCAGGTACAGGGGCAGGTGCTGACACGGGCGTCGTGGGCGCGGCGACCGGGGTGGCGGGCGCGAGGCTCGCCGTCCCTGTGGCGGCGGCGTCGGAAGCCTGCGGAGTCGCGACGGTGACGGGGGCGGCCTGTGCGGAGGCGCCGTCCGTCGTCGTCGCGGCGGGGGGAGCGGGCCGGTCCGTGGGCTTATCCGCCTTCACCGGAGCGACAGCGCCCCCCGGCTTGTAGTCGGCGAAGAAGTCCCACCAGGCCCGGTCGACCGAGTTCGGGTCCTGGAGGTACTGCTGATAGATCTCGTCGACGAGCCACTCATTCGCGCCGAAGCCTGGGGCGGGGTTCTTTCCGCCTTCTCCTGCTTCGGTCGTGGTGCTCGAGTTACTGGGGGACTGTGGCGACACGGCGGCAACCGCCCTCTTCCGCTTCACAAGGTATGGACAGCGGGAATAAAGGCTACGCCTCCCGGGCCGTGAGATGCAGACCGGGCGGGACTTACGTCGCGTAGGTCACATCGAACGGCGGGTTTCACCACCAGGAATGGCGGGAAACAAGCGTGGTTCGGGCAGGAGGCACCGCGGTTGCGGCCCCCTGGCTTCGCACCCCTGACGGACCCCGGCGCGTGTGGCCGAGATCATGTCCTTCCCACTCGAACCCTACGTCAACTCGATGCCTGCGAGCTGCCCGGAAGTGTGACAAGGATCCGGCAGCCCCGTGCCGATTCGGCCACTCCGATGTGGCCCCCGTGCAGGCCGACGGCCCAGCGGGCGATGGCCAGACCCAGGCCCGTGCCGCCGTCGCCGCCCCTCGCGCTGCCCCGGTTGAACCGCTCGAAGACCCGGTGGCGCTCCGCCTCCGGAATTCCGGGACCTTCGTCCCTGACTTCGAGCACCAGCCCCCCGGGCGCGTCGCCCGCCCGGGCGTGGACCGTGACCCGGCCGTGCGGCGGGCTGTGCTTGACCGCGTTGTCGATCAGGTTCGCCACCACCTGGTGCAGCCGCTCGGCGTCCGCGTACGCCGTCAGGTCCGGCGGGGACACGTCCAGGTGGAGGTGGACGTCGTTGCGGGTGTGCCCGCCCGAGCCGGAGGACAGCCCCGGCCGGCCCGCGGCCGCCAGGCCCGACTCCTTCAGCACCCCCGACAGGTAGGGCCACACCTCGAAGCGGCGGGCCCGCAGCGGCACCACCCCGTTGTCCACGCGGGAGAGGTCCAGCAGGGTCTCCACCAGCCGGCCGAGCCGCTCGGTCTGCTTCAGGGCCGTGCGCATGGTCTCCGGATCGGCGGCGGAGACCCCGTCCACCACGTTCTCCAGTACCGCCCGCAGGGCCGCGATCGGGGTGCGCAGCTCGTGCGAGACGTTGGCGACGAGCTCCTTGCGGTGCCGGTCGACCGCCTCCAGGTCGTCCGCCATCAGATTGATGGTGGAGGCCAGGTCGCCCAGCTCGTCACGGCGGCCCGCCCCGCGCACCCGGCGCGTGTAGTCCCCGTGGGATATCGCCCGGGCCACGGTGGTCATGTCGTCCAGCGGCGCCGTCAGGCTGTGCGCCACGAACTGCGTGATCAGCATCGAGGCGATCACCGAGAACACCGTGATGAAGCGCACCTCGGTGGCCGTGCGCAGGGCCACCATCAGCAGGCCCGTGGTGATGAAGACCGACACCACCACGAGCGTGCCCAGCTTGGTCTTGATCGAGAACGGGGAGAAGGGACGCAGCCCCCCGGGCGGCCGCTGCCCCGGCGGCCGGTAGCCGCTCACGGCTGCGCCGGGGTCTCCAGGGCGTACCCGACGCCGTGGACCGTACGGATCCGCTCGGCGCCGATCTTCCGGCGCAGCGCCTTGATGTGGCTGTCGACCGTACGGGTCCCGGACGCGTCGGCCCAGTCCCACACCTCGGCGAGCAGCTGCTCGCGCGAGAGCACCGCCCGCGGGGTCCCGGCCAGGCACACCAGCAAGTCGAACTCCGTCGGCGTCAGGTGCACGTCCTCGGTGTGCACGCGGACCCGGCGCTGCGCGTGGTCGATCTCCAGATCGCCGAGGCGCAGGGTGGCCCCGCGCGGGGCGTGCGCGGCCAGCGTGGCCCGCTCCACCCGCCGCAGCAGTACGTGGACCCGCGCGGCCAGCTCGCGCATCGAGAAGGGCTTCGTCATGTAGTCGTCGGCGCCGACCCCCAGGCCGACGAGCATGTCGGTCTCGTCGTCCCGGGCGGTGAGCATCAGCACCGGGACGGGCCGCTGCGCCTGGACCCGGCGGCAGACCTCCAGGCCGTCGAAGCCCGGCAGCATGACGTCCAGGACCAGCAGCTCCGGCAGCCAGCTCTCGGCCGCGGCGACGGCCGCCGGCCCGTCCGCGGCCGTCTGCACCTGGAAGCCCTCGGCGCGGAGCCGCGCCGCGATGGCCTCCGCGATGGTGTGGTCGTCCTCGACGACGAGTACCCGGCGCTGCGCGCCGGGGGTGGCCGCGGCGCCGTTGTGGGTGGTGGTGTGCGTCTGTTCCATGTCCCGCCCCTGAAGATCCCGCGTGGTAGGGGTGCAGCGTAGAGGAGCGGCTGAGCTCCGGCTATGACGGGTTCGCTGCGCGGGTTCGTTGCCGGGGCCTCTGCCCCCGGACCTGCGATTCAAACGCCGGCGGGGCTGGAAGATCCAGCCCCGCCGGCGTTCGAGGTGCGGGGTCCGGGGCGGAGCCCCAGCGGTCCGGGCGCAGCTCGGGGTCTGAAGGTCCGGGCAGCGCCCGGGCAACGGGCGAGGGGCGGGCAGGGGACTCCCGCCCCGCAGGGGCTACAGGGCCAGGCCGTGGCCGTGCGGGAAGACCGGGTCGGCGGTGTCGTTCGGGACGTCCGGGCGGGAGGCGGCCACGGCCGCCATCGAGCGCGGGAGCTCGAAGGGAAGGCGCCCCTCGGCGGCGGCCCGGCCGAAGGCCACGTCCAGGAGGGCGGCGTCCGAAGCCCCGTAGTCCGCGATCAGCGCGGCCGCCCGCTCCGCGATCTCGGGGATCACCGCGGCCCGCTCCAGGTTGATGCAGACCAGGGTCGGGACGGCGTCCAGGAGGGACAGGATCTCGGTGAGCTCCGGCTCGGGGAAGGCCAGCGAACCCGAGTGGAAGAACGACTCGAAGATGTTCGTGCGGGGCTCGTGCGGGGTGCGCAGCCGCAGCACCGCCAGGTCCGCCTCGGCCGGGTCGGACACGAGTTCCCCGTACGCCGCCGCGACGTCCGCGTCCACGTCCTTGACGTACAGCTTCGGCCGGCCGGAGACCGGCAGGGTCTTCCCGGTGTTGGTGAGCACCGTCAGGGAGCGCCGCTGGGCCGCGGCGCCGGCCGCCGTGAAGTCGGCGCGGCCGACGGTCTCGGCCGCCGCGTCCGGGTCCACGTACGGGTTCTCGAAGAGGCCGAGGACGAACTTCTCGCGCAGCAGCCGGCGTACGGACGCGTCGATCCGGGCCTCGGGGACCCGGCCCGAGCGGACCATCTCCACGATGACCGCGGGGCACTGCTCGCCGCCGAACTGGTCCGAGCCCGCCTCCAGCGCACGGGCCGCCCGCTCGGAGACGCTTCTGTGCTCCAGGCCCCAGGCGCGGGCCGGGTGCGGCTCGCCGAAGATCGTCGATTCGGTGAGCAGGCCCCAGTCGGTGCACACGATGCCCTGGAAGCCGAGCTGCTCGCGGAGCAGCCCCGTCACGACGCCCTTGTTGAAGCCGAAGCCGACCTCTTCCCAGTCGGTGCCGATGGGCTGGCCGTAGTACGGCATCATCTGCGAGCAGCCGGCCGCGATGGCCGCCTTGAACGGCTCCAGGTGGTGCTCGCGCATCCCGCCCGGGTAGATCTGCTCCTTGCCGTGCGCGAAGTGCGGGTCCTCGCCGTCCTTCTGCGGGCCGCCGCCGGGGAAGTGCTTGACCATCGCGGAGACCGAGGCGGCGCCGAGCGTCTCGCCCTGCAGGCCCCGTACGTACGCCTGGACGAGCTCGCCCGTCAGCTTCGCGTCCGAGCCGAAGGTGCCCGACTGGCGGGCCCAGCGCGGCTCCGTGGCCAGGTCGATCTGCGGGTGCAGGGCGACGCGGAAGCCGACGGAGAGGTACTCGCGCCGCATGATGTCGGCGAACTCGAAGACCAGCTCCGGGTCGCCGATCGCGGCCAGGCCGATGGCCTCGGGCCAGGCGGAGAAGGCGCCGGCGTTGAAGGAGGCGCCGACGTTGTCGGTGAAGGAGTGCCGGGGGTCGGTCGACAGGGTCACCGGGATGCCGAGGCGGGTGCCGGCGGCCATCTCCTGGACGGCGTTCTGCCAGGTCGCCATCTCGCGGGCGCCGTAGCTGCCGAGGAGGTTGAAGTGGGTGAGGTGGCGGCCCTCGATCAGCTCGGGGGTGGTGAAGGGGAGGATCGAGCCGTCGGTCTCGGTGACCGGGGTGCCGTCCGCGTTCATCATCAGCATCGAGTGGAAGAGCTGGCCGGCCTTCTCCTCCAGGGTCATGCGGGAGAGCAGGTCCTCGACGCGCCGGTCCACGGGGAGGGAGGCGTCCCGGTAGGGGAGGGGCGCGGCGGGGTCGGCGGGGGTGGTCGGGGGCTTCGGGGTGGCGTTCATGGCAGGGCTCCTGAGGAGGTCGGTCGCGCGGGAGGTCGCGGGGGCGGATGCGGGAGCGTGCGTGGGGGTGGTCGCGGGGGCGGGCGTGGGGGCGGGCGTGGGCTCGTGCGTGCGGCCGGGCACGGGGGCGGGCGGCCGGCCGGGGCCGGGTGCGTGGGCGTCGGCGGGCCCGGTCGGGCGGGCCGTCACTTGACCGAGCGGATCAGCTGGACGAGGGCGGCGCCGACGGCCGCCGCGATGCCGCCGACGAGGAAGAGGGCGCCGTAGTTGCCCCCGCCGCCGATGGCGAGGACGAACGGCGCGAGATGAGCAGCGTGGTGACGCTGGAGCCGAGGCCGACGACGGTCAGCCCGACGGCGGCCACCGCCATGCCGCCCACGAGCCAGGGGCGGCGGCGGCCGAACCGGCTGGTCGTGCGGTCGGAGGGGGCGCCGAAGAGCGGGTTGCCGACGAGGGCGAGGAGCGCTCCGACGGAGAGCACCTGGCCGAGGGCGGCGCCGCGCTCGGCCTCCGGGACGATCTGGGCCACGCGCAGGGCCAGGGTCACCACGATCGGGGTGAAGACGGCGATGCAGACGCCGAGCTGGGCGGTGACCAGGCCGAAGATCAGCTTGGCGGGGGCGTCGGCGGGTGCTGCCGCCGAGGCGTGGGCCGGGGCGTCGACCGAGGCGTGGGCCGGTGCGTGGGCCGGGGCGGCCGAGCCGCGGGCCGGGGTGGCCGGATCGGGTCGGTCGGTGGCGTCGAGTGCGCTTCCGGGGTCCTGCGTGAGCGGCATGGGGGCTCCAACGTCTCCGCGTCGGCCTCGTCGCCGGCCGGGCGGTTTCACCGTAGGCGCGAAAACCATGCACCCACTAGGTTTTCGTGAAGTGAGCTGGATCACTCCCTCGGGATGGCCGGAAACCGTCGGGTTTAGGGTGGTCCGCATGGCACAGGACATGGGCCGAACGGCCCCCAAGGCGGGGGCCGCCCGGGGCGGCTACGCGGTGGGCGACGCCCGTCGCCAGAAGATCCTCGACACCGCCGTCGAGCACTTCGCGCAGTGGGGCTTCCACGCTTCCTCGCTCGCCCGGATCGCCAACGACTGCGGGATCACCCAGGGCGGCCTGCTCCACCACTTCCGCGGCAAGGAGGACCTGCTGCTGTCCGTCTTGGCGCAGAGTGAGCAGCACGACGTCGAACGGCTCTTCAGCGGGCCCGCGGAGGAGGTCCCCTCGGTCGCCGCGCACTTCGCCGCCGTGGTCGCCCTCGCGGAGGAGAACGCCCGCCGGCCCGGGCTCGTACGGATGTACAACACGCTGGTCGGCGAGTCCGGGAACCCGGGCCACCCCGCGCACGCCTACTTCCGGCAGCGCTACGACCGGGTCCTCGGCTACAGCGTCGACCTGCTCCTGGCGGGCGTCGCGCGCGGCGAGGTGCGGCCGGACACGGACTGCGAGGCCGTCGGCCGCGAGATCATCGCGGTGATGGACGGGTTCCAGATCCAGTGGGTGCTGGACCCGGAGGGCGTGGACATGGCGGTCCTGCTCCGCGCGTACCTGGACCGGCGACTGCGGGAGACCACGGTGGCGGGAACAGGACTGTGACGGGGCGTTGGGGGGTGGTGCCGAGCCTTCTTCAGCGCGGCTCGAAGGGCGGCAGGGCGCTCAGGACCCCCTCCAGGGGGCGCGGCAGCGTGGTCTGGTCGGCGGCGACCTCGTAGCCGCCGTGCCGGAAGGCGTACGTGAACGCGTCGAAGACCGGTTGGGCGGGCATCGAGATCCGCGGCAGGCGGGGGAAGTCCGCCTCCTGGAGCGCGGTCCGCAGCTTCGCGAGGCCGGCCGCCGGGAGCTTGTCGCGGTCGACCGTCTCGGCCTTGGCGTTGAGCCGCAGGAACGATCCGTCACCCTTGATGATCAAGGTGCTGGTCTTTCCGGTGATGCCCCCGCTGCGGGTGACCGCGACGAGCGTTTCGTCGGCGCGGGGCGGCGAAGCGCTGGGTGCGGGGGCGGAGGTGCTCGGAGCGGGCTGCGGGGCGGGACCGGTCGTACCGGTGCCCGGGTCCGGGCTCTGGCCGGCGCTCTGACCGGGGGACGGAGTCCCCGGGGCGTCCGTCGCCGTCCCTGAGGGGGTGCTCGTGGCGGTGCCGGTGCTCGTGCCGGTGCTGGTGCCCGGCTTCGGTGAGGCCCCGTCCTTCGACCCGCCGGAGGAGCACCCGCCCAAGGCCGCCGCCACGGCCAGCGTCACCGCCGCAGTTGCCGTCGCCAAGCCCACTCGCCCACCACGTGCTCGCACGCCCCACCCCCGCAGGTATCCGGCTCGAACCCCGAGTATGGAGTCAGCACCACCCGCACGGATAGCACTCGGAGGCCGACATCCGCCGCTTCGCCCTTTGGCGCTGGCTGCCGCCGCTCACCGCCTTCGCACTCGGCCTCTGGGGCCTCTCGCGGGGCGGCTCCATGTGGCGCGACGAGTCCGTCACGTGGCAGGTCGCCCACCGGCCGCTCGGGGAGCTCTGGGAACTGCTCGGTCAGGTCGACGCCGTCCACGGCCTCTACTACCTGCTCATGCACGCGGTCTTCGCGGCGACGGGCACCACCGCCTCCGACCCCGGCCTCTGGGCCCTGCGCCTCCCCTCGGTGGCCGCCACCGCCCTCGCCGCCTCCGGCGTGGCCGCGGTGGCCCACCACTTGGCGGGTCCGCTGCGCGGCGGGGGGTCTGGCCGCGGCGCGCTCTACGGGGCCGGCGCGCCCGGGGCGTCCGGCGACCCCGACAGGCCCGGCGACCCCGCCGGGCCGGGCAGTTCCGACGGACCTGGCGACTCCGACCGGCCTGGTGGGGCGGGCCGGTCCGGTGGGTCCGGCGGCCCCGGCGGCCCCGGCGGCCCCGGCGGCCCCGGCGGCCCCGGTGGGCCCGACCGGTCCGACCGGTCCGACCGGTCCGACCGGTCGGGTTGGGCCAGGGACCCCGAGGGGTCCGACGGGTGTGACCGGTCCGCAGGCCGGGCCGATCAGGGCGGCTGGGCCCGAGGCGCCGACCAGTCCGGGGCCGCTGGTCGCGCTGACCGCGCCGGCCAGGGTGGGCGTGCCGGCCTTGCCGGGCGGGTCGCGTTGGTGGCCGGGGTTGGGTACGCGCTGTTGCCGCCCGTGCAGATGTACGCCCAGGAGGGGCGCTCGTACGCGCTCGTCGCCGCGGCCGTCGTCTGGGCCACGTACCTGATGTTGCGCGAGCGCTGGGTCGCCTACGCCGTGGTGCTGGTGCTCGGGTGCTGGCTGCACGAGTTCGCCCTACTGGCGCTGCCCGCGCACGCGTTCGTCGCCTGGCGCTCGCGCGGCTGGCGGCTCGCCGCCGGGGCCGTGGTGGCCGCGCTGCTGCCGCTCGCGCTGGTCAGCGCGCGGCAGGCGCAGCAGCAACTGGGCTGGCTCGGACGGCCGAGCTGGCAGGACTGGGCGGCGTACGGGGTCCTCGCGGCCGCCTCGCTGCTCCTGGCCCGCGGGGCCGCGCGGGAACTCGTACGGGTCGCCCTGCCGCTGGCGTTGCTGCCGCCCGGACTACTGCTCGCGGTCTCGCTGGTGCACCCCTGGTACGTGGACCGGTACGTCCTCTACGCGCTCGCCGGCCTCGCCCTCCTCGCGGGGGCGCGGCTCGCCACGGCGCGCGGGTGGTGGGTGTGGCCGCTGGTCGGGGTCCTGCTCGTCCCCGTCGGGCTCTGGTCCGCGTGGCTGCGCACTCCCGAGAGCCGCAAGGACGACGCACGGGCCGTGGCGGCGGCCGTCCGTGAACTCGCGCGCCCGGGCGACGCGGTGCTGTTCCTCCCTTCGCGGCGGCGCGAATGGCTGCTGTCCTCGCCGGAGACCTACGGATCCCTGCGCGACCTCGCCCTGTCCCGCACCCCGGCGGCTTCGCGGAGCCTCCAGGGCGTGGAGCGGACTCCGGAGGAGATCCAGGCGGCCCTGCTGGACCCTGCCGTCGACCGGGTGGTCGCCCTGCTGGACCCGGCGGGGCAGCCGGTGGACGGCTACCCGGCCGAGGCGGTGAAACGCCAGACGTTGGTCTCCCACTTCGACCTGTGCTCCGTGACGGACGTGCGCGGCGCCCGCGTGGCCCTCTTCGCCCGTCCGGGCAACTGCCCGTAGCTTCCGGCGGGTCCGCGGGTCCGCGGGTCCGCGGGTCGCTCCCGGCCCACCGTTCGGTCCCCGGGGGACCTGTGCCGAGCGGTCGCGCACACCTCCGGTCCGGCGGGCGGGCCGCCCGGCGCGAGTCCCGGTACCGCTGTGCGGGGGCGGGACGGGTCCGCGGGCCCGCCCCGGAGCCGCTGCGCGGGGTCCCCTACCCGCCCTTCCACCGTTCCCCGGGCCGGCCCGGACCCGAAAGACCTGGGGCCCGCCCCAGACCCCGCGCCTCAAACGCCGGCGAGGCTGGATTCGGCCGGCCCCCGCCCTCCGCGCCAGACCCCGCGCCTCAAGCGCCGGCGAGGCTGGATTCGGCCGGCCCCCGCCCTCCGCCCCAGACCCCGCGCCTCAAACGCCGCCGAGGCTGGATTCGGCCGGCCCCGCCGGTGGCAACGTGCCCCGGAGGTGGGTGCGTTCGCAGCCAGTCGGAGCGCAGGAGGGAGGATGGGCTGTGGGCCGCCGATCTTGCCGGGGGCCGTTGGATTCTGTCGGAGGTGCCTTATGGACGCAGACGCAGCTCGCCCCCACTCCCTCGTGCCGCCCGGTCCGCTCGTCGGTGGGGACTGGCTCGCGGAGCGGCTCGGTGCGCCCGGACTCGTCGTCTTCGACGCCTCCGTCGGGGCGCACCGGGACGCGGATCGGCGGATTGCGGGAGCCCGTCCCTTCGACCTCGACGGCGTGCTGTCCGACCACACCGCCGCCGCCCCGCACACCATGCCCGGCCCCGCCGCCTTCGCCGAGGCGATGCGTGCCCTGGGTGTGGACGACGGCAGCACGGCCGTCGTGTACGACGGCGCAGGCATCTACTCCAGCGCCCGCGCCTGGTGGATGCTGCGCAGCATGGGCTTCGACCGGGTCGCCGTCCTCGACGGCGGGCTGCCCGCGTGGGTCGCCGCCGGGCGGCCGGTGGAGGAGCGCCGGCCGGGTTACGAGGGCCCGCGCGGCTCCTTCACGGCCCGGCCCCGCGCCGGGCTGCTGGTGGACGCCGCCACCGTCTCGGCGGCCCTGGCCGATCCGGCCGCCGCCGTGCTCGACGCCCGCACCCGCGAACGCTTCGCCGGGACCGCCCCCGAACCTCGCCCGGGCCTGCGCGGGGGCCACATGCCGGGCGCGGTCAGCCTCCCCTTCGGCGAACTGCAGCGCCCCGACGGCCTGATGCGCCCCGCCGCGGAGCTCCGCGCGGCCTTCGGCGCGGCAGCGGGGGAGCGGGAGCGGCTGTACTTCAGCTGTGGATCGGGGGTCACCGCCTGCGTGCTCGCCCTCGGCGCCGACCTCGCCGGGTACGAGGACCTCGCGGTGTACGACGGCTCTTGGAGCGAGTGGGGCGTGCCGTCCCCGGACCGGCCGGTCGTGCAGGGGAGTTAGGCCGTCCCTTCCGGATCCCGCCCGCCGCCGGTCCAAGGAAACCCGACGTCGGACGCGGCGGGCCCCGCCATCGTTCCCGGAGGCCGGGGGATAACCCCACCCCGGATCCGGGCACGTGCACCATGCCCCCGCGGCCACCGCGCGGGCACGATCGACACCATGACCACGAAGACGCGCCCGCGCGGCGCCAAGGCCACTGTCACCGTCACCGCCACGGCGCTCGCCGCCGGGCTGCTGCTCACGGGTTGCTCCTTCGGCTCGCTCGTCTCCCGCGGCGGACCGGAGAAGACGGCGAACGCGGACGCCACGGTGGCCGAGGCCGTCACCGCGGTCGAGGTGTCGGACTCCGGAAGCGGATCCATCGAGGTGGTCGCCGGATCCGGCCCGGGCGTCCTCGTCCGCCGCACCATCCGCTACCACGGCGACACCGTGCCCGAGCCCGCCCAACGGCTCGCCGGCGGCGTGCTGACCCTCACCGCGGGCGACTGCTCCGGCCGCTGCTCCGTCGACTACCGGCTGGAGGTACCGGCTTCCGCCACGGTCCGGGCCAAGAGCAGCAGCGGCCGCGTCACGGTGTCGGGGGTGGCCGCCGCCGACGTCGTGACGTCCTCGGGCGGGGTGCGGGTGGACCGGATCGCCGGCGCGCTGGAGGTCGGTACCGCCTCCGGCCCGGTCCGGGCGGACCGGATCGCCGGCCCGCTGAAGGTCCGTACGTCCACGGGTTCGGTCACCGCCGGGGAACTGTCCGGGACGGGCGCGGACGCCCGTTCCGACTCGGGCGACGTCCGCCTCGCCTTCACGACGGCCCCGGCCTCGGTCGCCGTGCGGACCAGCTCGGGCGAGGCGAAGGTGAAGGTCCCCGCGGCCCCGTACACGCTCGACGTCTCCACCGACTCCGGCGAACGCGACGTCACCCTCCCCGCGACCCCTTCCGCCGCCGCCCGCCTCGCGGTGACGACCTCCTCGGGAGACATCCACATCTCGGCGGCCTGAGCACCGATCCGGCGCACGGGGCTTCCACGACCTGCCGGTCCTCGATGTTCGCCCCGGGCGAACGGGCGTTGGGGAACATTGGGGCGCGCACGTGCATTGAGTCGGCATAGCTCAACTTCACTGCCGGAGGGAACATCATGGCTTCGACGTCCGTAACGCTCACCCTGCCCGTGCTGCCGCTCGACGACGAGGTCGTGCTGCCCGGGATGGTCGTTCCGCTGGACCTGTCCGACGCCGAGGTGCGGGGTGCCGTCGAGGCCGCTCAGGCGGCTGCCGCGGGTGGCAAGCCCAAGGTGCTGCTCGTGCCGCGGGTCGACGGGACGTACACGGGCACCGGGGTGCTCGGCACCGTGGAGCAGGTGGGGCGACTGTCCGACGGGGATCCCGGGGCGCTGATCCGGGGGCGCGGCCGGGTCCGCATCGGGGCCGGGACGACCGGGCCCGGGGCTGCGCTCTGGGTCGAGGGCGAGACGGTGGACGAGACCGTCCCCGATCCGCTGCCCGGGGCCGTCGCCGAGCTCGTCAAGGAGTACAAGGCACTCGCCACGAGCTGGCTCAAGAAGCGCGGGGCCTGGCAGGTCGTGGACCGGGTGCAGCAGATCGAGGGGGTCGGGGCCCTCGCGGACAACTCCGGGTACTCCCCGTTCCTGAGCGTCGAGCAGAAGGTGGAGCTGCTGGAGACGGCCGACCCGGTCGCCCGGCTGCGGCTCGCGGTCAAGGCCCTCAGCGACCACCTCGCCGAGCAGGACGTCGCCGAGTCCATCGCCAAGGACGTCCAGGACGGCGTCGACAAGGTCCAGCGCGAGTTCCTGCTCAAGCGCCAGCTCGACGCCGTGCGCAAGGAACTGCGCGAGCTCAGCGGGGAGAAGGAAGGGGAGGAGTCCGACGACTACCGGGCCCGCGTCGAGGCCGCCGACCTGCCCGAGAAGGTGCGGGAGGCCGCCCTCAAGGAAGTCGACAAGCTGGAGCGCTCCAGTGACCAGTCCCCGGAGGGGTCCTGGATCCGCACCTGGCTGGACACCGTGCTCGAACTGCCCTGGAACGAGCGGACCGAGGACGAGTACGACATCCGGGGAGCCCGCGCCGTCCTGGACGCCGAGCACGCCGGACTGAGCGACGTGAAGGACCGCATCACCGAGTACCTGGCGGTGCGCAAGCGCCGCTCCGAGCGCGGGATGGGCGTGGTCGGCGGGCGCAGGGGCGGGGCCGTACTGGCGCTCGTAGGCCCTCCCGGCGTCGGGAAGACCTCCCTAGGGGAGTCCGTGGCCCACGCCATGGGGCGCAAGTTCGTCCGCGTGGCCCTCGGCGGCGTCCGCGACGAGGCCGAGATCCGCGGGCACCGGCGTACGTACGTGGGCGCGCTGCCCGGCCGGATCGTACGGGCGATCAAGGAAGCCGGGTCCATGAACCCGGTCGTCCTGCTCGACGAGATCGACAAGGTCGGCTCCGACTTCCGGGGAGACCCGGCGGCGGCTCTGCTCGAAGTCCTCGACCCCGCCCAGAACCACACCTTCCGGGACCACTACCTGGAGGTGGAACTGGACCTGAGCGACGTGGTGTTCCTCGCCACCGCGAACGTACTGGAGTCCATCCCCGAGGCCCTCGCCGACCGCATGGAACTGGTACGCCTCGACGGCTACACCGAGGACGAGAAGGTCGTCATCGCTCGCGACCACCTGCTGCCCCGGCAGCTGGAGCGCGCCGGCCTGGCCGCGGAGGAAGTGGTCCTGGAGGAGGACGCCCTGCGCAGGCTGGCGGGGGAGTACACCCGCGAGGCGGGCGTGCGCACCCTGGAGCGTTCCCTCGCCCGGCTGCTGCGCAAGGTGGCCTCCCAGCACGAGCTGGGGGAGCGGGAGCTGCCGCTGCGGATCGGCGCCGACGACCTGCGGGCATTCATCGGGCGGCCGCACCACGTACCGGAGTCGGCGCAGGACCCGGCCGAGCGGCGCACCGCGGTACCGGGCGTGGCCACCGGCCTCGCCGTGACCGGGGCGGGCGGCGACGTCCTGTTCGTCGAGGCCTCGCTGGCCGATCCCGAGACGGGCGCGGCCGGGCTCACGCTGACGGGCCAGCTCGGAGACGTGATGAAGGAGTCGGCGCAGATCGCGCTCAGCTTCCTGCGCTCCCACGGCGCCGAGCTGGAACTCCCGGTCGCCGACCTGAAGGACAGGGGCGTGCACATCCACTTCCCGGCGGGCGCGGTGCCCAAGGACGGTCCGAGCGCGGGCATCACGATGACGACGGCGCTGGCCTCGCTGCTGTCGGGCCGGCAGGTCCGCACGGACGTGGCCATGACCGGCGAGGTCTCGCTGACCGGCCGGGTGCTGCCGATCGGCGGGGTCAAGCAGAAGCTGCTGGCCGCGCACCGGGCCGGGCTGACCACCGTCATCATCCCGAAGCGGAACGAGGCCGACCTGGACGACGTGCCCGCCGAGGTGCTGGCAGGTCTGTCGGTGCACCCGGTGACGGACGTACGGCAGGTCCTGGAGCTGGCCCTGGCCGCGGACGAGGTCGCGGTGGCCGCGGTGGCGTGATCCGGGCAGCCGATCTCCGGGCAGCCGGTGACCGGCAGCAGGCCACCGGCCATCCAGCCACCGGCCACCCGGCTGCTGGCCATCCGGGCGGGCCGGGGGCCCGGGGATCTCCGTTCCGGCGGGGCCCCGGGCCCTCGGCGTACCTGCTGCGAAATACTGGTGGCCCACCACACCAGCGAAGGAGCGGGCCGTGCACGGGACCGAAGACCAGGAGTTCCTTGCCCTGGAGCGGGAGCTGTCCGTCTTCCTCCGGCGGGCCCGCGCCTCCTCCGGGGAGATGGCGCGCGAGCTGCACCCCGAGCTGGAACCGGCCGCGTACGGGCTCCTCGTACGACTGGAAGCCGCCGGGCGGCAGCGGGCGACCGAGCTCGCCGCGTACTTCGGGGTCGGCAAGGCCACCATGAGCCGGCAGCTGCGGGCCCTGGAGGTGCTGGGCCTGCTGGCCCGCGAGCCGGACCCGGCGGACGGGCGGGCCTTCCTGGTCGGGCTCACGGAGGAGGGCCGGGAGCGCTTCCTGCGGGTCCGGGGCGCCCGGCGCGAGCAGTACATGCGCAAGCTCGCGGACTGGGACCGCGGAGAAGTGGCGGAACTGGCGCGGCTCCTGAACCAGTTGAACGCGGGCGGGGAGTAGCAGCACCGGGTACCGGGCGCGGCGCCGTGGTCGCCGCTGCTGCCCGTGCTGCCCACGCCTCTAAGCCTCCGCGCCTCCGTGCCTCCGCGCTGCCGAGCCTCCGCGCCCTACAGCTCCACGTAAGCCGCCGACGCGTCGTCGTGGCGCTTGTCGCGGCGGTGCGCCCGGCCCGGGTCCGATTCCAGCGTGCGCACCCGGTCGATCAGCGACTGCGCGCCCTCCTTGCGCAGCACCGCCAGGCACGCGGCCCAGTCGCCCTCCCCGAACGTGTCCGTCCACCGGCTGGCCCCGTCCGTGAGCGCCGCCACCGCCCGTACCTCCGCGCGCGGCGTCCGCCCGGTCACCGCCCGGGACGCCACCTCCGGGTCCGCGGCGGCGGTGAAGAAACCGCCCTCCGCGTTGCGCAGCGTGTCGGCGGAGGCCTCCGTGCGCAGCAGCTCGCGCGGGATCCGGTCCAGCCGGTCGTCGAGGACCGCGCGCACCTCCCCTCCCGGCGCCTGGAGGAGGAGTACGGAATCCGAGAGCACCAGGTGTTCGACGCAGGACGCGTCCCAGCGGACCATGACCACCGTCGCCTGCGGCGTCCGGACGTGAGAAAGGTCACAGGTGTCGCGGTGGGCGTCCGCGGTGACGCGGATGGCTTCCGCCAGGACGTGGTCGAGGGGCATGTCCCGGCGCGATCCGGACAGTTCGGTCAATCGGCCGCCCAGCCTGGCCGCGAACCACGGCACTCCGTGCACGCATCCGACCTCGCCCGGAGGCGGGGTGACCCCGTCGAGGGCCACCAGAACTCCCCCGCCCGAGGCGGGGATCGCGGCCGACAGCCAGTCCTCATTGGGGCGTTCCGGGTTGCCGGGGGCGGAGGAGAGATCGATGCGCATGGGGACATTCTGCCCGCGCGGGGCTCCGTAAGGGCGGGGAGAGTCGAGGAAGGTCCGGACCAAAGTGGGGCGGGTGGGGAGGGAAGGGACTCCCGGGGTCCACGGGGTGACCCGCGGTGATGTGGGCGGGCATCCTGCCAAAAGCCGCATCGATCTTTCAACCACCCGTCCACGGCGGGGCTCTGACAGCCGATCGCCGAGTTGGTCGCCAACTCCTCCGTGCTGTTCACTCCTTCGTGTGGCCGGGCGGGCGATGTGCGGCCCTCTTCCCAACTCGCTGCGAAGGTCTGAGGCGGTACGGCGGTAGGCGCGCGCAAGCGGCACGTACCGAGCAGCACATACCCGGCAACAGACAACGAGCACGAGCAGCACACGTAAACAGGATTGCGAGCACCGGTGCAGAAGAAGCGGCCTCGGAAGAACGGCACCGTCGCGAACGGCACCGCACCCGACGGCACCGCACCCGACCGACGAGCCCCCGACGGCCCGGTCGCCGCGACCGCTCCCGCAGGGCGCCGCGTCCGCGTGCGCCGCAGGCTGGTCATCGGGGTCGCCGTGGCCGGGCTCGCCGTGCTCGTGGCGGGAGCGCCCGCCGTCCTGTCCGCCTCCGCGGACCTGAAGGACTCCCAGCAGCTGGTCACCCTCGCCGACCAGAGCCGGCAGACCCTCACCCTCGCCCACCTGCTCGGTGACGAGCGCGACGCCGTCACCGCGTACGTGGCCAAGGGCCGCCCCGGCGGCGCCCGGGGCACGCAGGCCGCCGCGGTCCAGGAACGCACCGCGGGCACCGACCGCCAGCTCGCCGAGGTCCAGGCCGACGCGGACGAGGAACTCGCGCAGGCCCTCGGCCGGGTAGGCGCCGTCCGCACCGAGGCCATCGAGGGCAAGGACAGCGCCCTCGCCGCCCACCAGGCCTACTCCGGCGTCATCGCCGAACTCCTCGCACCGAGCGGCCGGCTCGCCGAGCTGACCCCGCCGCGCGCCGCCGACGCCCTCGTCACCGCGCGCCCGCTGGCCGCCCTCGGCCAGGCCGTGGAGCAGGCCTCCGCCACCCGCGGGCTGCTCCTCGCCGCGCTGTCCGTGCCGGGCGGCGACCGGCAGCCGGGCACCGCCTTCGTGGACGAACTCACCGCCGCCGCCCAGCGGGCACGCGTACGGGAACAGGGCGCGCTCGACGACTTCGCGCGGGCCGCGCGTCCCGACGTGCGCCAGAGCCTCACCGCCACCGTCACCGGACCCGAGGTCAAGACGGCCGACGACTACCTCAAGCGACTCACCGACCGGCCGGCGCTTTCGCCCGCCGACCGCAAGCTCGATCCCGGCACCGTCGGACCGGCCCTCACCGCCCGCGTCGACCGGATGCGCTCGGTCGAGGCCACCCTCGCCGGCCAGCGCGCCACCGCGCTCGCCGCGCTGCGCGACGACGACGTGACCGCGCTGGAGGTCATGGTCGCCTTCCTCGGCGTCCTGTTCCTCGTCACCCTCGGCATCTCCACCGCCATCGCGCGCTCCCTCACCCGGCCGCTGTCGGTCCTGAGGCGCGGTGCGGCGCGGCTGGCCACGCCGGAGGGCTCGGTGGAACCGGTCCGGTTCACGGGCCGCAACGACGAGTTCGCCGAGGTGGTGCGCCACCTCAACGCGGTACGCGACCAGACGGTCTCCCTGCACACCCGGATCGCCGGACTCGACGCCGACCGGCGCCGCCTCATCGGTCGCAACGAGGCGCTCTCGGCCGGCCGGGAGGCGCTGGAGGAAGAGCTCGCGCAGCTGCGGGCGGGGCTGGAAGAGCACCGCCGCATCATGTCGACCACGTCCGTGTCGCTGTCCCTGCGGACCCTGGGCCTCGTCGAGCGCCAACTCGCCGTCATCGAGGAGCTGGAGTCCGAGGAGCCGGATCCGGACCGCCTCTCCACCCTCTTCAAGCTCGACCACCTGGCGACCGTGATGCGCCGCCACAACGAGAACCTGCTCGTCCTCGCCGGCCAGGAACACGGCCACGGGCAGGGCGCGGCGGTGCCGCTGGTCGACGTCATGCGGGCGGCGGTCAGCGAGATCGAGCGCTACGAGCGCGTCGACCTCGGGGTGCTGCCCTCGTACGCGCAGGTCGCCGGGCACGCCGCCGACGACATCTCGCACGTACTGGCGGAGCTGCTGGAGAACGCGACGACCTTCTCGCCGCCCGACGCCAAGGTCAAGGTGTCCGGCTGGCTGCTGGACTCCGGCGACGTGGTGCTCTCCGTCGTCGACGAGGGCATCGGGATCACCGGGGACCGGCTGGCGACCCTGAACGAGCGGCTGGCCACGCCCGACGCGTACGACGAGGAGCCCGAGTCGGAACACGGCCTGGGCCTCGGCCTGTACGTGGCCGGACGGCTCGCGGCCCGGCACGGGGTGAGCGCGGAGCTGCGCACGCAGCGGCACGGCGGCACGGAGGCGCTGGTCGTCGTACCGGCGGCGCTGCTGCCCGCCACCCCGCCGGCCTCGCCGGTCCACACCCTGGGCGCACCGGGCGCACCCGCGCTGCACCTGCCCGGGGTGATCGCGGAGGCCAACGAGAACACCCTCCCCTCACGCGTACGGGGCCTTGCCGCCCACCCGCCCGAGGCCGCGGCGGCGCCGGTTGCGCCCGAAGCACCGGCTGCGCCCGAGACCCTGGCTGCGCCCGAAGTCGCGGCTGCGGCACCGGCACCGGCTGTGGACCCGGCCCCCGCGTCCTTCCCCGAGGCCGAGGCCGCCCCGGAGTTCTTCCCCGAGGCCGAGGCCGCCCCCGCGTCCTTCCCCGAGCCGGAGCCCGCTCACGAGACCGCGCGGGCCTCCGCCGCGGAGCCGCCCGCGCGGGTGGCTCCGGAGCCCGCTCCGGAGGGGTTCGCGCCTCCGGCCGGGCAGCTGCCGCCCACGGAGCAGGTGTTCCGGGTCCCGGCACCGGTCGAGGTGCCCGCCGAGCAGGTGTTCCGCGTACCGCCGCAGGCCGAGGCGCGCGCCGAGCAGCCGTTCCCGGCCCAGGCCGCCGCCGAGGCGCCCGAGCCCGCCCCGTACGGGACCGAGCCGGAGGAAGTCCTCACCGACAAGGGGCTCCCCAAGCGGAGCCCCCGCGTGGTGAGCGCCGGACGCGAGGACGAGGCGCGCCCGGCGCCGGGCCGGGTGGACGCCGACGAGCTGCGCCGCCGTCTCGGCGGGTTCTACCGGGGAGCCCAGGACGGGCGACGCGTCGTGGAGGCCGAGCTCGCGCACGCCCCCAGTCAGGACGCGCCGCAGGGCCCGCCGCAGGACGAGGGGCAGACCGACCGGGGGGACACCGCACAGGAGGCACGCACATGAACGCGTCCAGTACGTACGGACTGAGCTCCCAGGCCCGCAACCTTCAGTGGCTGCTGACCGACCTCGTCGAGGAGGTGCCCGGGGTCAACTCGGTGGCCGTCGTGTCCTCGGACGGGCTCCTCCTGCTGTCCTCCGATCCGGCGGCCCCCGACACACCGGCCGCATCCTCGGCACCGGCCCGCCCCAGCGGCCCCCGCGGCGCGTCCGCCGATCTCGCGACCATCGTCTCCGGCCTCGGCTCGCTCACCACGGGCGCCGCCGCCCTGATGGACGGCGGCTCGGTCAAGCAGACGATGGTGGCCATGGAGCACGGCTCCGTGTTCGTCATGTCCATCAGCGACGGATCGCTCCTCGGCGTGCACGCCACGCCGGACTGCGACATGAGCGTCGTCGCGTACCACATGGCCTTGTTCGTGGGCCGCGCCGGCCACGTCCTGACCCCCGAAGTCCGCAGTGAGCTGCGCCAGTCGATGGAGAACACCCCGTGAGGAGTCCGGCCTCCGACCGGCTGCCGATACGCGGCGCCGATCGCCGTCCCGCCCGTGTACGCCCGTACTCCCTGACGGGCGGCCGCACCCGTTTCACCCAGGTCCTGCACGTCGAGACCTTCGTCGCGGCCCTCGACACCAAGGTGTCCGAGCCGCGCAAGCCCGACCGGATGCCGGAGATGCCGGCGATCGTCGAAGTCTGCCGCCGCATGCGGACGATCGCCGAGATCGCCGCACTGCTGAAGCTGCCGCTCGGCGTGGTCCGCGTCCTGGTCAGCGACCTCGCCGACCAGGGCAGGATCCGTGTCTACGGGACCGGCCACGGCAGCGGCCGTCCCGACCGCGCTCTGCTCGAAAGGGTGCTCAGTGGGCTCCGCCGTCTCTGAAACCGGCCTCTTCTCCGCGAACCCGGACGCCGCTCCGGACGAGCCCGTACAGCCCTGGCAGTACGACCGCTCGCGCGCGCCCGTCGCCGTGAAAGTGCTGGTGGCGGGCGGTTTCGGGGTGGGCAAGACCACGTTCGTCGGTTCCGTCTCCGAGATCCGGCCGCTGCGCACCGAAGCGGTGATGACCGAGGCCGCCGCTCCGACCGACGACCTGTCCGGGACCCCGGACAAGCACACCACCACCGTCGCCATGGACTTCGGACGCGTCACGCTCGACGACGACCTCGTCCTGTACGTGTACGGGACCCCCGGCCAGGAACGCTTCTGGTTCATGTGGGACGACCTGGTGCGCGGCGCCGTCGGCGGGATCGTCCTCGCGGACACGCGGCGGCTGCGCGACTGCTTCCCCGCGCTCGACTACTTCGAGAGCTGCGGGCTGCCGTACGCCGTGGCCGTCAACCACTTCGAGGGCACGCCTTCGTACGAACCGGAGGACGTGCGGGAGGCGCTGACCATACCGGCGCACGTACCCGTCGTGATCATGGACGCGCGGCGCCGCGTGACGGTACTGGAATCCCTGATGACCCTCGTGGGCCACGCCCTCGACACGACACCCGAATAGAGAACGTGCACATGCGCAAGATACTCGTCGTCGGCGCCGGCCAGTCCGGTCTCCAGCTCGCCCTCGGACTCCAGGCGAAGGGGTACGAGGTCACCCTCATGTCCAACCGGACGGCGGACGAGATCCGCACCGGGCGGGTCATGTCCACCCAGTGCATGTTCGACACGGCGCTCCAGTACGAGCGGGACCTCGGGCTGAACTTCTGGGAGCAGCAGGCGCCGAAGATCGAGGGCCTGGGCGTCTCGGTCTCCGCCCCCGACGGCAGCCGCGCCGTCGACTGGCTCGGCAAGCTGAAGGGCTTCGCCCAGTCCGTCGACCAGCGCGTGAAGATGGCCGGCTGGCTCGACACCTTCGTGCAGCGCGGCGGGCAGCTGGTCATCCACGGCGCGTCCGTCTCCGACCTGGACTTCTTCTCCCGTACGTACGACCTGGTGCTGGTCGCGGCCGGCAAGGGGGAGCTGGTCTCGCTGTTCGGCCGGGACGCGGCCCGCTCTCCGTACGACGCCCCGCAGCGCGCGCTCGCCGTGTCGTACGTGCACGGGCTGGCTCCGCGCCCCGAGCACCCGGAGACGGATGCCGTGCGCTGCAACCTGGTCCCGGGCGTCGGCGAGCTGTTCGTGATCCCGACGCTGACCACCTCGGGGCGGGCGGACATCCTGTTCTGGGAGGGGATCCCGGGCGGACCGGTGGACGCCTTCGGCGGGGTGAAGGACCCTGCGGACCACCTCGCGCTCACGCTGGAGCTGATGGAGAAGTTCACGCCCTGGGAGTACGCGCGGGCGACGAAGGTGGAGCTGACGGACGCGGGCGCCACGCTCGCCGGGCGGTACGCCCCCGTGGTCCGCAACCCCATCGGCCGGCTGCCCGGCGGCGGGCTGGTGCTGGGCGTGGCGGACGTGGTCGTCGCCAACGACCCGATCACCGGGCAGGGTTCCAACTCCGCCGCCAAGTGCGCGGCCTCGTACCTCTCGTCGATCCTCATGCACGGGGACAACCCGTTCGACGAGGCGTGGATGAAGGCGACCTTCGACAAGTACTGGTTCACCAGTGGCAAGCCCGCGACCCAGTGGACGAACGCCATGCTCGGCGTCCCGCCGGAGCACGTGCTGAACCTGATCGGCGCGGCCGGGCAGCTCCAGCCGGTGGCGGATCGATTCGCCAACGGCTTCGACAACCCGGCCGACTTCGACGCGTACTTCTACGACCCCGAGGACGCGGCCGGCTACCTGGCGGACGTCGCGGGCTCGGTCTCGCCGGAGTAGCCCGTATCGTCCCCGTCCGCCGCGGCCCCGCCTGTCTCGGGCAGCGGCGGCGGGGTGAAGGCGCGCAGCGGCGCCCCGTCGGGGTCCGGCCGTACCGCGCCGAGCAGCGGATTCGCGGCGATCGGCGAGACCTTCACCTTCGCGCCCGGGCGGGGCGCCTGGATGACCTTGCCGTCGCCGACGTACAGGGCCACGTGGGTGGCGGTCGGGAAGTACACCACCAGGTCGCCCGGGCGCAGTTCGTCGAGCGGCACCCGGGGCAGCCGGGCCCACTGCTCCTGACTGGTCCGGGGGATCTCGCGGCCCGCGTGCGCCCAGGCCTGCGAGGTCAGCCCGGAGCAGTCGAAGGAGGCCGGACCCTCGGCGCCCCAGACGTACGGCTTCCCGATCTGGGCGGCCGCGTACGTGAGGGCCGTGCCGCCGGCCGCGGTGGGGTTGCGCAGCTGCGCGCCGCCGCTGCCCAGCTTCCCCGAACCGATCAGCTCCCGCTGCGCGGTGGCGGTGTCCTCGGCTTCCCGCGCGTCGAGCTCGGTGAGCTGGTCGGGGCTGAGCGAGGCCAGCATCCGCTCGACCTCCTTGAGCTGCGTGGCGGCCTCCTCCTTGCGCTGCTTGGTCTCCGCGGTCAGCTTCTGCTCGGAATCCAGGGCCTTGCGGGCGGCGGTGGCGAGGGTGTCGGCGTGCTTCTCGCCCCGGGTGAGCCGCTCCAGCGCGGCGGCCCGCCGGGCACCCTCGCGCTCCGCGACCCGGCGCTGGTCCAGGGCCCCTTGGGGGTCGCCGGCGAACAGCATCCGGGCGTACGGGGAGAACCCGCGGCCCCCCTTGTACTGCTCGCGCGCCAGCCGGCCCGTGGTGGTCTGGGCGTCGGTGACGGCGGTACGGGCCTTGCCGAGCTCGGTGCTGAGCCGGCTCTCTTCGCGCTGCCGGGCGGTGAGGGCGGTCTCGGCGGCGTTGTAGGCCTCGGTGGCCTGCTCGGCGCGCTGGTAGAGGCCCTGGAGTCGGGTGAGGAGGACACCGACGGGTTCGGTGGGGGCGGCGGGGGCCGTTGGGGTGTCCGGTGCTGCGGGTGCCCCCGGGGCGGCGGGGGCCGCGGGGGCCGCGGGCTCGGCGTGGGTGACGGGGAGCGGGCCGGCCGTGACGAGGGCTGCGGCGAGGCACGCGGCGCGAAGCAGCCGACGTCTGCGTCGTCGTGACATGGGGTCACCTCCTGGCGGCCGATGCTGCCATGCGCAGTATGACAAATCGCCCACCCGGGGCGGCCGTGCCGCTCCGCTCACCCGGTCGGCGTACGCCCGCCGGCCGGACCCGATGAAACGCTTGATGCGGCTTTCGCCAAGTACGGGGTGAGGGGCCGACGGGGCCCCGCTGACCAGGGGAGGGGCCGGGGTGAACAGCACACACGAGGACGGCGCGGGGGCGGGCGGCGCGCGGGCGGGGAGCAGGGGGAAGGACTCCGGGTGGGCCGGGGCCGGGCCACCGGATCTCCGGACGCCGGAGGGGTTCGGCGCGTTCTACGAGGAGCACATCGACGCCGTGCTCGGGTTCGTCACCCGGCGGGTCACCGACCCGCACCTGGCGGCGGACCTCACGGCCGACATCTTCCTCGCCGCGCTGAAGGACGCGGCCGGCTATCGGCCCGACAGGGGAGTGCCGATCGCCTGGCTCTACGGCATCGCGCGCAACGTCCTGGCGAGCCACGCCCGTGCGGGCGCCCGCGAGCGCGGGGCACTGCAGCGGCTCAGCGGCCGCAGGCTGCTCGACGACCAGGACGTGGCGGCCCTGGAGGAGCGGATAGACGCACAGCGGGCCTTCCGCGACCTGGCCGAGCGGCATGCCGCCCTGTCGGAGCCGCTGCGGGCCGCGCTCGACCTGGTCGTGGTCGACGGCCTCACCCCGGCCGAGGCAGCCCAGGCCCTCGGCGTCACCCAGGCCACCATCCGGGTCCGCCTGCACCGCGCCCGGCGCGCGCTGCGCACCCCGGCGGATCCCCACGTCCCCGCCCCGGCGCAGCAGTTGGAGGTAGCACGATGAGAACCAGGCCCACTGCGTTCGAGGAGCGCCTGAAGGCGGAGCTCGTGGCGATAGCCGCCGACCGGGTGGAATCCGAGGGAGGGGTGGACCTCGGCGCCCGCTCGCCTGCCCGGCGCCTGCGCATACCGCTCGCCGTCGGGCTGGCGGCCACGGCGGCCGTCGGCCTGATAGCCCTGCCGGTCATGGGGGACCAGGGGGGTACGTCCGCCGCGTACGCACTGACCAGGAGCGATGACGGGACCATCACCGTCAAGCTCTTCAACTCGGAGGGGCTCCCGGGCCTGGAGCGGGAGCTCCGGGGCCTGGGTGTCCCGGTGGTGGTGATCCAGCGCAAGCCGCTGGCGGAATGCGACGCGCCCGGTGGCGGGTTCGACGGACCCGTCTGGAACAAGGAGCGTCAGGCCTGGGATCCGTACGAGGACGTCCTCGACGCCAAGGCCGACGAACCACTGCTGAGGATCAACTCCGAGACGGTGAAGCCGGGGCACACGCTGGTGCTCGTCAGGCCGGTCAAGCCGACCGGCGGCATGAACGGTGGCATGGGCTTCGGCACGATGGAGACCTCCAAGCTGCCGTCGTGCATACCGGACTTCCACCTCGAGGGGCCGCTGAACCCGCCCCAGGAGTAGGCGACGAATGTCCTCGGGGCGGGCCGACGGGGAGCCCCGCCCGGGGTCAGCCGGCAAGCAGGCGGGCCTTGGCCGCGGAGAACTCCTCCGGGGTGAGCAGGCCTTCGCGGGCCAGGGCGGCGAGCTGGGTCAGGCGGTCCGTCAGGTCGGCCCCGGGGGAGGCCGGTCCCGGCGGGCCGGGCGGGGGAGCGGTGCGGGCGGCCACGGGCTCCCGGCGGGCGGAGGGGGCCGCCGGGGGCGAGGGGGCCTGGCCGGACTGCGGGGGCGGGTTCGCGCCGGGGGGTGCGGCCGGGGCCTCCGGCGGCTGCGGGGCCGTGGCCGCCGGGTGCTGGGCCGCGTCCCAGACGTAGGCCCCGCGCGCCAGGATTCCGCGCAGCAGGGGGTGGCCCGAGGGGCGCTGGGAGGGGTTCACGACGGAGCCGATGGGGCGGACGAACATCAGGCCACCCCCAGCCGGTCGGCCGGGAGGCGGACGGCTCCTGCGATCCGGCCGCCCGCCGCGCGGACGGCGATGGCGGCATCCTCGGCCCATACGTGTTCGACGACCAGGAGGAGGGCGCAGCTGCCGCGGTCCATCAGTTCAGCCGATTCCCTGACGTCCTCGGGGCCGATCAGCGGGGCCGCCTCCCGGTGGGCGAGCAGGCCCCTGAGTTCGACGAACTCGTCGAACTCCGCCGACAGCACCTCGCCGCCCGCGGTCTTGGTGGCCACCAGCCCGTCGATGAGCCGCACGACCCCGGCCTTGCGCAGCCCCATCACCGCCTCGACCGCCGCGACCCGCAGCTGTTCTTCCGGAAAGGCCAGGACGATGAACTCCGCAGGTCCCATGGAAGGAGACTCCTGATCCGCTACTTCGCTTCCGACCGGTTCTGACGACTCTTCGGCACACTATGACATAAGCGGACATACGGCCCGGCTCCTTGCTACGTTTCCCCGTATGACCGCTCTGACGGCGAAGGTGACGGAACCCGCCCCGCCACCGCCCCCCGACGCCCGTGCGCCCAAGCGTCGCGGAGTCGAGCTGTCGCTGCTCTTCGGCGCCGTCCTGATCGCCGTCCTCGGCCACCTCTACGTGGGGCTCGCCACCACCGGCCACATCCCCGCACCCGCCGCCCACTACGCCGCCGGCCTCGCCGTCGCCGCGCTCGTCGCCCACATCGCCGTCCGCCTGTACGCCCCGTACGCCGATCCGCTGCTGCTCCCGATCGCCGTCCTGCTCAACGGCCTCGGACTCGTCCTCATCCAGCGCCTCGACGTCACCACCCCCGGTCGCGCCACCGCCGATGAGCAACTGCGCTGGTCGGCCCTCGGGGTGGTGCTCTTCGTGCTCGTCGTCGCGCTGCTGCGCGACCACCGGGTGCTCCAGAAGTACGCGTACCTGTCCGTCGCCGTCGCACTCGCGCTGATGCTGGTGCCCGTCTTCTTCCCGGCCGTGAACGGCGCGCACATCTGGATCCGGTTCGCCGGGCTCTCCTTCCAGCCGGGGGAGTTCGCCAAGATCCTGCTCGCCGTCTTCTTCGCCTCCTACCTCGCGGCGAACCGCACCGCCCTGGCCCTCACCGGGCGCACCCTCCTTTGGAAGCTGAGGCTGCTGCCCGGCCGGGTCCTCGGCCCGATCCTGGCCATCTGGCTGCTCTCCGTCGGCGTGCTCGTCCTGGAGCGCGACCTCGGGACCTCGCTGCTCTTCTTCGGCCTCTTCGTGATCATGCTGTTCACGGCCACCGGCCGGATCGGCTGGATCGCGATCGGGCTGCTGCTCGCGGCCGTGGGCGCGTACGCGGTCGGGACGTTCGAGCCGCACGTGAACAGCCGCGTGGACGACTGGCTGAATCCTTTCGCCTCCATCGAGCGCGGCGACGGCCCCGGCCAGCTCGCCCAGTCGCTCTTCGCCTTCGGGGCCGGTGGACTGCTCGGCGCCGGGCTCGGCCACGGCCAGTCCTTCCTCATCGGGTTCGCCGCCAAGTCCGACTTCATCCTCGCCACCGCCGGGGAGGAGCTCGGCCTCGTCGGCCTCACCGCGATCCTGCTCCTCTACGGGCTCCTCGTCGCCCGCGGTTTCCGCGCCGGGCTGGCGCTGCGCGACCCCTTCGGGCGGCTCCTCGCCACCGGACTCGCCTCGATCGTCGCGCTCCAGGTGTTCGTCATCGCCGGCGGAGTCACCGGGCTGATCCCGCTGACCGGCATGGCGATGCCCTTCCTCGCCCAGGGCGGCTCCTCCGTGGTCACCAACTGGATCATCGTCGCCCTCCTCATCCGGCTCAGCGACAGCGCCCGCAGGCCCGGACCGGCCGAGGAGGCCGACGCGTGATCCGATACATCCGCTGGTGCGCGTACTTCTGCGCCCTGCTGCTCGTCGCCCTGCTGGTCAACGTCGGTCGCGTACAGGTCTGGGAGGCCGCGGGCTACGGCGCCAACCCGGCGAACAAACGCCCCGCCATCGAGCGGTACGCGGAACCGCGCGGGGACATCACCGTCGACGGCCGTCCCGTCACCGGCTCCCGGGACAGCCGCCAACTGCTGCGCTACGAGCGCACGTACAAGAACGGACCGCTCTACGCGCCCGTCACCGGCTTCGCCTCCCAGACCTACGGGACCAGCTTCCTGGAACGCGCCGAGGACCCTGTCCTCTCCGGCACCGACCCCGGGCTCTCGGCCTTCCCGCTCTGGTACGAGCTCTCGCGCGGCCGCCCCGGCGGCGGCGACGCCGCCACCACGATCCGGGCGAACATGCAGCTGGCCGCGTACACCGGGCTCGCGGGCAAGCGGGGCGCGGTCGCCGCCGTGGAGCCGGCCACGGGCAAGATCCTCGCGCTGGTCAGCAGCCCTTCCTACGACCCGGCGGTGCTCTCCGGCACCGGGCCGAAGGTCAAGGAGGCCTGGGAGAAGCTCAACGCGGACCCCGCCAAGCCGATGCTCAACCGCGCGCTGCGCGAGACGTACCCGCCCGGCTCCACGTTCAAGATCGTGACGGCGGCCGCGGCCCTCGACGCGGGCGTGGTCACCGACGTGGACGCGCCGACCGAGACCCCGGACCCGTACCCGCTGCCGGGCACCAGCACCCTGCTGCCGAACGCCGGCACGGGCTGCGCCGACGCCTCGATGGCGGACGCGGTGCAGTGGTCGTGCAACACGGTGATGGCGAAGATCGGCGTACAGGTCGGGCTGCGCGGGATGACGGAGGCGGCGCGGCGGTTCGGCTTCAACGACGCGGGGCTGCGGGTGCCGGCCTGGGTGTCGCGGTCGAACTTCGACACCGACATGAGCCCCGACCAGCTGGCCCTGTCCGCGATCGGCCAGTTCAACACCAAGGCCACCCCACTGCAGATGGCGATGGTCGCGGCGGCCGTCGCCAACGGCGGGGAGCTCAAGGCCCCCTACCTGGTGGACCGCACGACACAGGACGACGGGGACCCGGTCCGGCGCGCCGACCAGCGCAGTCTCGGCCGGGCCATGACCCCGCCGACCGCGATGCGGATGCAGGAGCTCATGGTGAAGGTGGTGGAGAACGGCACCGGCCGCAACGCGGCGATCCCCGGCGCCGTGGTCGGCGGCAAGACCGGCACGGCCCAACACGGCGTCGGCAACGCGGGTACCCCGTACGCCTGGTTCATCTCCTGGGCCAAGCCGGAGGGCGGCCGGCCGCCGGCCGTGGCGGTCGCGGTGGTCGTCGAGGACGCGTCGGCCGTCCGCGGGGACATCAGCGGCAACGGCGCGGCCGCGCCGATCGCCCGGGCGGTGATGGAGGCGGCACTGTCCGCCCACTGAACCGGCCGCGGGGAGCCGGCCGTTCGACGAGCCCGCCCCCACGGGTCTGCCCCACGGCTCGGCCCCACGGCTCTGCCCGCGCGGCCCTACCCGCCCGCGCCCTCCGTGATGGCCTCCGCCACCTCCGCCACCCGCTGTTCCTCCTCGGCCGCGAACCTCTCCCGGTCGAGGGCCTCGGCGATCTCCTCGTCCTGGCTCATCAGCAGGTCCAGGTTGGAGCTCCCCATCTCGAAGACGCCCATGTCCAGGTACGCCTTCTGCAGCCGCTCGCCCCACAGCCCGATGTCCTTCACGCACGGCACGATCCGGCTGAAGAGCAGCTTGCGGAAGAGCGCCAGGAACTCCGACCGCTCGCTGAACTCCTCCGCCTCGGCGCGCGAGATGCCGAAGTTCTCCAGCACCTCCACCCCGCGCAGCCGGTCCCGCATCAGGTAGCAGCCCTCGATCACGAACTCCTCGCGCTCGCGCAGCTCGGCGTCCGACAACTGCTTGTAGTAGTCGCGCAGGGCCATCCGCCCGAAGGCCACGTGCCGCGCCTCGTCCTGCATCACGTAGGCCAGGATCTGCTTGGGCAGCGGCTTGTTCGTGGTGTCGCGGATCATCCCGAAGGCGGCCAGCGCCAACCCCTCGATGAGCACCTGCATGCCCAGGTACGGCATGTCCCAGCGGGAGTCGCGCAGGGTGTCGCCGAGCAGTCCCTGCAGGCTGTCGTTGATCGGGTAGAGCATCCCGATCTTCTCGTGCAGGAACCGTCCGAAGATCTCCGCGTGCCGGGCCTCGTCCATGGTCTGCGTGGCGGAGTAGAACTTCGCGTCGAGGTCCGGCACCGACTCGACGATGCGTGCCGCGCACACCATCGCGCCCTGTTCACCGTGCAGGAACTGGCTGAAGTTCCATGCGCTGTAGTGCCGGCGCAGCTCGCCCCGGTCCCGTTCCGTGAGTTTGGCCCAATGCCGGGTGCCGTGCAGCGGAAGCGCCTCGTCCGGGGTGCCCAGGGGATCGTACGGATCCACCTCGATGTCCCAGTCGATGCGCTTGGCACCGTCCCACTGCTTGTCCTTGCCCTTCTGGTACAGGGCCAGCAGCCGTTCGCGGCCGCCGTCGTACTCCCAGCTGAAACGGGCATTGCCGGATGCGGGGACCGGCCACACGGTCTCGCCCGGATCGTTGGTGTAGAGCTCGTGCGTCGACACTGACGCCCCCTCGCCTCACGTAGCCGCGTACTTCCGTACGGGACCGGACAGTTGGCAGCGTCACACGTTGGTAGACGCGCGGTCAACAAGTCGTGCGCGAGGGATTGACGGCCTTGCTGACAGGCAGTCTCATAAGGAGTGACCGCCGGTAACTCGACGCAGAGGTGTCCGAAGCCATGACCACCGTGACCGAACGAGCCGAGCTGCGCGACGCCCTCGGCCTGCTCAAGGACCGCGAGCAGATCGCCGAGCGACTGCTCGAATCCTCGGCCAAGCACTCCTTCGACCCGGACAAGGAACTCGACTGGGACGCCCCGCCCATCGACGGCAAGTACTACTGGCCGCCGGAGCTGCTCTCCCTCTTCGACACCCCGCTCTGGAAGAAGATGGGCGAGGAGCAGCGCATCGAACTCTCCCGCCACGAGGCGGCGGCGCTCGGCTCGCTCGGCATCTGGTTCGAGATCATCCTCATGCAGCTGCTGGTCCGGCACATCTACGACAAGTCCCTGACCAGCAACCACGTCAGGTACGCCCTCACCGAGATCGCCGACGAGTGCCGCCACTCGATGATGTTCGCCCGCATGATCAAGACGGGTGGCGCCCCCGAGTACCCGGTCTCCCGCGCCAACCACAACCTGGCCCGCGTCCTGAAGACCGTCTCCACCACCCCCGGCTCCTTCGCCTGCACCCTCCTCGGCGAGGAGGTCCTCGACTGGATGCAGCGCCTGACCTTCCCGGACGAGCGCATCCAGCCCCTCGTCCGCGGAGTCACCCGCATCCACGTCATCGAAGAGGCGCGCCACGTCCGCTACGCCCGCGAGGAACTGCGCCGCCAGATGCTCACCGCCCCGCGCTGGGAGCAGGAACTCACCCGCGTGAGCTGCGGCCAGGCCGCCCGCGTCTTCTCGCAGGCCTTCGTGAACCCCCAGGTCTACGACAACATCGGCCTCGACCGGCGCGAGGCGCTCGCCCAGGTCAAGGCGAGCGGCCACCGCCGGGAGGTCATGCAGACCGGAGCCAAGCGGCTCACCGACTTCCTGGACGACATAGGCGTGATATGCGGGGTCGGCCGCAAGCTCTGGAAGAGCTCGGGGCTCCTCGCCTGAACACCCCTCACCCCGGGGTCTGTCGTCAAACTCCCGTCGTGTGGCAGGCGGGAGTTTGACGACGGACCCCAGGGCCACGGGGTGCGGCTACCCTGCGGACATGACAGCCGTACGGGCGTACCGCAGGATGAGCGTCGAGGAGCGCCGGGCCCAGCTCCTCGACGCGGCCCTGACGTTGTTCGCACACCGGGCGCCGGAGGAGGTCTCGCTGGACGACGTGGCCGAGGCCGCCGGTGTCTCGCGCCCCCTCGTCTACCGCTACTTCCCCGGCGGGAAGCAGCAGCTCTACGAGGCCGCCCTGCGCTCGGCCGCCGACGTCCTGCGGCTCTGCTTCGCCGAACCCCAGGCCGGCCCCCTGACCCAGCGGCTCTCCCGGGCCCTGGACCGGTACCTCGCCTTCGTCGACGAACACGACGCCGGTTTCTCCGCCCTCCTCCAGGGCGGCAGCGTGGTCGAAACCTCCCGCACCACCGCCACCGTCGACGGCATCCGCCGGGCGGCCGCCGAGGCGATCCTCTTCCACCTCGGCGTGCCGGCCCCCGGCCCGCGCCTGCGCATGATGGTGCGCACCTGGATCACGGCGGTCGAGGCCGCCTCGCTGATCTGGATCGACGAGGGCAAGCAGCCGGAGATCGACTCGCTCCGGGACTGGCTGGTGGACCAGTTCATCGCCCTCCTCGCGGCCACGTCCGCCACCGACCCGGAGACGGCCGCGGCGGCCCGCGCCGCCCTCGCGCTCGAATCGGCGGACGGTCCGGTGGGGGTACTGGCCCGCCGGGTGATCCCCGTGGTCTCCGAAGCGGCCCACCTGCTGTGACCCCTGAACCGCTGTGACCCCTGAACAGCTGTGACCCTGAACAGCTGTGATGGCCGAGAAGCTGTGAGACTGGAGGGGTGAGAAGCCAACCCACCCCCTTCGAGGGCGGCCCGATGGACGGTCGGTCCCTCCCGATCCTCCTCGGCCCGACCGGCCACCCGTCCAAGTGGTACGAGATCCCGGTCCCGGCCCCGGACGGCGGCGCCCCCACGGTGCTGCTCTACGAGCGGGTCCCGGCGGGGTACTCCAAGCGCCTCGGGCTGCAGAAGGGGTGGAAGTACGTCTACGCCCCGGACGGCCAGAAGCCGAAGCTCCGCTGGCCCTGGACCAAGCCGACCCCGCCCGGCCCGGCCGCACCGGGGGAGTGACGGCGGGGCGTCGCCCCGCGGCAGCCGGGCGTCGGGTCACGGCAGCCGGGCGGCACGTCACGGCAGCCGGGGCTCAGATCACGGCAGCCGGGCCTCGACCAGGGTCAGTACGGCCTCCGCCCCGCCCGCCCCGTCCTCGGTGGGCTCCGCCTGCCGGAACACCAGCCCGGCCCCGATGACCTCCGCCTGTCCCACCGCGATCGTCAGCCCCAGCCCGTGCCCCTTGCTCCCGCCCCCGGTGCGGAACCGCTGGGGCCCGTGGGACACGAGGTACTCGGGATAGCCGTCGCCGTGGTCCCGTACCGTCACCACCGGTCCGTCCACCGTCACCACCACCGGCGCCCGCCCGTGCTTGTGGGCATTGGCGACCAGGTTCCCCAGCACCCGCTCCAGCCGCCGCCGGTCGGTCTCCACGTGCGCGTCCCGGACCACCACGACCTCCGTATCGGTCCCCGAGGCCCGCACCACCCGCCGCGCGAGACGCCCGAGCTGGTGCAGGTCCGTCTCCACCACCTCGCTGCCCGAGTCGAGCCGGGAGATCTCCAGCAGGTCCTCCGTCAGCTGCCGCATCGTGCGCACCCGCTCCTGCACCAGCTCCGTCGCCCTCCCCTCGGGCAGCAGCTCCGATGCCGCCTGCAGACCGGTCAGCGGGGTCCGCAGCTCGTGCGCGACGTCCGCCGTGAACCGCTGCTCCCGCTGGAGCTTCGTCTGCAGGCTGCCCGCCATCGTGTCCAGGGCCGCCGCCACCGTCGCCACCTCGTCCTGGTGCCGCGAGGGGTCCTTCGTGCGCGGGTCCCCGACCCGTGCGTCCAGGTCGCCCTGGGTGATCCTGCGGGCCGCCGTCGCCGTCTGGTGCAGCCGCCGCGTCACCCGCGTCACGGCGAAGGCGCCGAACAGCAGCGTCCCGCCGATGGCCAGTACCGACGAGCCGATGATCGCGTTGTCCAGCCCGGTGATCGTGCGTGCGCTCTGCCCGTAGTCGACGGCCGTGGCCAGCGCCTTCCCGTCCGCCGGGGCCGCCGCCCACATCAGCTGACGGCCCCCGTCCTGCGCCACGAGCGTCCCGCGCTGTCCGGAGAGGGCCAGCGCGCGCAGCCGGTCCGGCAGCCCGGCCGGATCCAGCCCGGACCCCGGCGGCAGCACCTCGCCGGCCTCGTAGGCGCGCGAGGCGTCGGTCAGCTTGCCCAGCGCCTTCTCGCGGGCCGTCGCGACGGTCTGCCGGGTCACCTCCACGTGCACGAGCACACCCAGCACCGCCGCGAGCGAGCAGCACATCAGCACGATGAAGCACGCCGACTTCCAGGTCAGCGTCGCCGTCCACGAGGGCAGCCGGAGCCTCACGGCGACGCTCCCGTGGAGCCGGGGCTCGGGGACGGGGACGGGCTCGGGGCCCTGCGCGGGCCGGTGCTGCCGGGCACCCGGACGATCTGCTCCCAGGTCGGCAGCATCGAGCGCTGCGTCTCGTCCCAGGACCAGGTGGTGTTCACCTCGTAGCCGGCGTTGCCGCTGGGCACGCGCAGGATCACGTCCCGTCCGGCGAGCTCGACGCTGATGACCGTGTCGGTGGTGGCCATGATCCGGTTGAGCCGGCCCTCCGCGTCCGCCGTGTACACGCGTACGGACATCTGCTGATCCGGGTATTCGATGCCGACGATCAGCTCGTCCTTGCCATTGCCGGTGAGGTCCCGGTAGTACGGCGTCAGCACCGGACACTTCCTCGGATCGGCCCCGTCCGCCCCGCACTCCTTGATCGCGGCGACGGTCTCGGGCGGCATCCCGTCGGGGCCGGTCTGCACGTTCGGGTGGGCCCGCAGCTCGGCCTGCACCAGGGTCGCCGGGTCGATCGCGTGCACGTTCTGGTCCTGGACGGGCGCGATCCCCGGTACGTACTCGGGCGGCGCGCCCCCCGGATCGGCGGGCGGTACGACGGCCCCCGCGCGCCCCGGCCACAGATGTACGGGCCCGCTCGCGGTCGGGGTCGCCCCGGCAGCGGCCAGCCCGCCGGTGTCACCGCAGGCGCTCGCCAGCGGCAGCAGCAGGGCGGCCAGCAGACCGACCCGGACACGCCGGCGCCGGCCCCGGTGTCCGGGACCGGGGGAGGGAACGGGTCCGGATCCGATCACCCGTCGAGCCTCCTCTCCCATGAGCGTGTGCCCGTCCACAGTAGGCAGAGCCGCATCGTTTCTGCCCGTGAGCTCGGGCCCGAGGACCGAGGCGGCGGCGAGGCGAGGAAGCGTCGGCCGCCTACGCGTCCGTACGCCCGCGGCGCAGCATGGCGAAGCCCAGCCCGGCGGCGCCGATCGCCGCAATGCCGCCGCCCGCGGCGAGCAGCAGCATGCCGTCGCCCGGGCCGTCGGCCAGTGTGTTCAGGCCCAGCGCCTCGACGGTCCCCGTACCCGAGCGCGGAGACGCGGAGACGGGGACGGCCCGGCCGTCGCGGCTCGCGGTCTTGTGCCCGGCAGGGCTTCCGGCGCCGGAGTCCTCCGTACCGCTCCCGCTGCCGGGGCCGGCCCAGGAACTGAGCCGGCCGTCTGACCGCAGCGCGAGGTGCATCTCCCCGGCGTCGCCGAAGCCGGTGCTGCCGTCACGGCTGGTCAGGGTGGCGGCGGTGGAGCCGTCGGGGTTGAGGATCTCGGCCTGGTAGGCGCCCTGGGCCACGCGGTACACGTGCGCCGTGGAGACGCCGTCGGCGAGCGACACGGTCTTGACCAGGGTCCGCGGGGCGGTCACGCCCTGCGCGGAGGAAGCCGACGGCACCCCGTCGGCGAGCGCGGCCGCCGCGGGGAACGCCAGCAGGGTGCCGGCACCCACAGCCACGGCGGCGGCGCGTACGAGAGTGCGGCGGCTGCGGCTCACGGTGTTCACGGGAGGTCCTTCGGTGCAGGTCAGGCCCTGGGCTGTCCAGGTGGGATAAACGTATGCACCGGCCGTTGCGGTAACCCGTTGCTTCTGTAACAGACATGCCTCAGCGACCCGGCGGAGTCGTTACACACGCCACCGGCCCCGCGGCACGCACTGCGGGCCCGACCCCACCGGGGGATTGCCGCGGGGCGCCCGGGCTGCTCCCATGGACGGCGGGGGTGAGGACGATGGCTTCGAGGGGACTGAAGGTACTGCCGAGCGGCCGGCCGGGCCGCGGTCGGCTGTACGTGAACCTGCCCGACGGCAGGGCCGTGGCCTGGTACGACCGGCGGGCCAACCGGATCAGCGTGCTGGCGGACGAGCGCCGCGAGGAGATCCTGACGGCGTTGCGCCCCTACCTCACCGGAACCGTGGCCATCGGCCCGCCACCCGTCCCCACGGCCGAGGACCTGCTCCGCCTGTCCCTCCCGCCCGATGAGGACCTGGCCCCGAACCGCCCGGGGGAGGCCCTGATCGGAGCCCTCACGTACGGCACCGCGGGCACCCGCGCCCGGCACCGGCTCCGCCAGGAGCTCACGGTGAGGCAGCGGATGGGCGAGGTGCTGGACGCCCTGGCGGAGACGGAGGACTGGCAGGTCCTGCACTCGATCCACGGCATCGCGGACCACCTGCTCATCGGACCGCCCGGCGTCTTCTGCATCCGCACGGTCCCGGGCCGCCGCCAGCGCGCGGCGATCGGCGACCTCCTCCTCACGGTGGGCCGCGCCGACCCCACCCCGGCCCCCCGCGAGGCCCGCCGCGCGGCGGCCTACGTGACCCGCGCCCTCTCCACCCCGGTGACCCCGGTCCTGGCAGTGGTCGACGCGACCCGCCTGGAGGTCACCCCCACCCTCCGCGACGTCCGCATCCTCACCCCCGCGACAACGTCAACCTTCCTGACCAACACCCCCACCACCCTCAAGCCCCCGGAGGTGGAAGCCCTCTACACCACAGCCAGAGACCGCCGAACCTGGCACTGACACCCCCGGCGCGCGATGCACAGGGTCTCTCCAGCCGTCCGGCGCTCGCGACGAGGGCCCGGAGATTTCAGCCGTCCGGCGTTTGAGGACCGGGGTCTGGGGCGGAG